>NZ_CADFEH010000040.1:0-75350 GCF_902833155.1 Burkholderia sp. BCC1047
GCGAGTTGGCAGCATCACTACAACTGGCATCGAGCTCATAGCGCCATCGGCGGCATTGCGCCGATGGCGAGACTTCCTGCGTCGAGAAACAACCTCTTGACGCTTCACAGCTAGCCCACTGTCGGTGCTGCGCCGGTTTCCGCACGGGGCGACCGGCATCCGATGCTGTTCCGTTAGATGCGCGCGCAACGAACCATATCGCACGGGCATACACGCCCCGACCTTCCGCCCCTCCGAGCGCCCCATGCGCAGGCAATTCTTACTCTGCCGCGCAGGCCCGATCGGGAACGATGACCGCCTTTCCGCCCCGCCGCGCGCCCCTACGAAATAAAGATCACACGTATCGGTAGAAACACCGATGCTGTAGTCAAACTACATTCGTACGATTAGTCGCTGCAGAGAATCGCTACATCCGATTCGGCAGTGTCGGACGGTCCGCGTCGCCGTCCGCGTTGCTCGATCGAGCCCAACCGGCCGTAACGATTCCCCGCCTGGCTGGCATGCCGACGCGCAACCACCCTGCATCGCCAGCCGAATGCGTCCGGTGCGAATCCGCCGGACGTACGCAGCTCCGGACATCATTCCAACAACCGGCAATACGATCAGGAGAGCAACATGCGGGACACACTCTGGCCGGCCGTCGTGCTGGCAGCGACCCTCTGCACCACCGCCTACGCCGGCGACGCCGATTTCAATGCGCAGGCTGACGCGACCGACACGTTCGCGTCAGCCGCCGCGCAACGGCGCGCCGACCTGCTCGTGCGCAAGATGACGCTCGACGAAAAACTACAATTCATTCATTCGCAATACGAAATGTCTAAGGTGCCGGGCGGCGGCGCCGGCTACATCCAGGGCGTGCCGCGGCTCGGCATTCCCGATCTCAACATGGTCGATTCGGCGACCGGCTCCGGCAGCACGTCGCAGGCCAGCACGACGTTCCCGGCCACGATCGCGGTCGCCGCGAGCTGGGATCGGCGGCTGTCGTACGACTTCGGCAAGCAGGTCGCGATCCAGTTGCGCGCGCAAGGATTCGGCATGGGCCTCGCCGGCGGCACCAACCTCGCGCGCGAGCCGCGCGGCGGCCGCCTGTTCGAGTATCTCGGCGAGGATCCGCTGCTCGCCGGGGACCTGCTCGCCGAACGCACGCTCGCCACGCAGCGGCAAAAAGTCATCGCCACGATCAAGCACTACGCGGGCAACGAGCAGGAGCACGGCCGGATGGGCGGCAATACGCAGATCGACGAGCGCACGCTGCGCGAGCTGTACCTGCTGCCGTTCGAGATCGCCGCGAAGCGCGGCCGACCCGGCAGCGTGATGTGCAGCTACAACCGCCTGAACGGCACCTATGCGTGCGAGAACCCTCACCTGCTGAACGATGTGCTGAAGAACGAATGGGGCTTCCAGGGCCAGGTGCAGTCCGACTGGGGCGCCACGCACAGCACCGCCGCCGCGATCAACGCCGGCCTGGACGAGGAAGAAGACGTCGGGCCGAGCGTGTACCTGACGCCGGCGGCCGTCAAGCAGGCGATCGCAAACGGCTCGGTGTCGACCGCGCGCCTCGACGACATGGTGCGCCGCAAGCTCGCGGTGATGATCCGTGTCGGCGTGATGGACGATCCGGCCCAGGGCGGCGGCACGATCGATTTCGCGGCCGGCAACCGGTTCGCGCAGGCGGCCGCCGAGCAGTCGATCGTTCTGCTGAAGAACGACGGCAACCAGTTGCCACTGGTCGCGTCGGCGCTGTCGCGTATCGCCGTGATCGGCGGCCATGCGGATGCGGCCGTGCTGTCCGGCGGCGGCTCGGGCAACACGCGCGACCCGGTATCGGGTTCGTTCGCCGGCTGCGGCGGCCTGACGTTCGGGTCGTCGACCGGGTGCAGCTGGTGGCGCAATCCGTGGCTCAAGGTCGACGTGCCGATCGTCGCGGCGATCCGCGCGCTGGCGCCGGCCGCCCAGGTCACGTATGCAGGCAACAGCGACCAGCAGTCGCCGTTCCGCGCATACACGCAGCAGGAAATCGATCAGGCCGCGGCGCTCGCGGGCCGCTCGGATGTCGCGATCGTCGTGGTCGCGCAGCCGGCCGGCGAGGATTTCGGCGATCTGCAGAGCCTGAGCCTCGCGAACCCGTCGAACCAGGATGCGCTCGTCGAAGCCGTCGCGCGCGCGAATCCGCATACGATCGTCGTCGTCCAGAGCGGCAACCCGGTGCTGATGCCGTGGAAGGACAACGTGTCGGCCATCGTCGAGGCGTGGTATCCGGGCGAAGCCGGCGGCAAGGCGATCGCGAACGTGCTGTTCGGCGCGGTCAATCCGTCGGGCAAGCTGCCCGTGACGTTCCCGGCGCGCGATCAGGACTCGCCGACGTGGGGGCAAAACGGCACGTTCGACCCCGACCCGGTGTACGCGGAAAAGCTGAACATGGGTTACCGCTGGTATGACGCGCGCAACATCAAGCCGATGTTCGAGTTCGGCTACGGCCTGTCGTATACGCACTTCGCGTATTCAGGCCTGTCGGTGTCGAAGCAATGGGACGGCTCGCTGAGCGTCGCGTTCACCGTGCGCAACGACGGGCGCGTGGCCGGCGCGGAAGTACCGCAGGTTTATCTCGGCGTACCGTACAAGGACGAGCCGCCGAAGCGGCTGGTCGGCTGGGAAAAGATCCGGCTGAATCCGGGCGAGGCGCGGCGTGTGCGCGTGACCGTGTCGCCACGGATGCAGAGCGTGTGGGATACGTCGCGCAACGGCTGGAAGGTCGTGCCGGGCGGGACCGTGTATGTCGGCGCGTCGTCACGCGATATCCGCTTGCAGGGCCACTGAGCAAGCGAGAATGAAGCGACCCGGGGCGCCGTGCATCGCATGCGCGGCGCCCCTTCTGAACCACCACTGCGCTGAAGCGCCTTATCTGAACAGCAGCGCCAGCATCGTCGCAAGCGCCGCAATCGCGGCGATGCCCGCCACCACACCCGCCAGATGCGCGGCTACCACCACACCGGCCGGCAATCGCGACACGATGCCGGCCATCACGCGCCGCCCGCTTCCAGCGTGTCGAGCAGCGGCCTCGCCAGATGCAGGACCTGGTACACCGTGCCCGCACCGCCGTCGTCCGGTTCGTGTTCCGTCACGAGCGCACGCGTCAGCCGCCAGCGCAGCGGATCGAGGCTGACGGCCGCCGCGACCACGCCCTGCCGTGCCGCCGCTTCGCGATTGCGTTCGATCTCCCGCGCCAGTGCCGCATCGAGGTCGGCATCCGCCGGAATCTCGATCGCTTCCAGACGCGCGAAACGTCCCGTCGACGCACTGCCCTTGCGCGCGTCCAGCGCCACCTGCGTGTCGATCGGCGCGCGGCCGAAGCTGTCCGTCACGACCCGATAGCGGCCGTCCGTCACGAACCGCGCGAACGCCTGTTCGTTGCGCCACAGGTAAAACGACGCGTAGCCGTTTTCCGCCGCGCCGTGGCGGCCTGCCTCGCGCAGCAGGAATCCCTTGAACAGCAGGTCCGGCGTGTCGTCCCACGGGCGGCCGCGCTCGCGCACACGCTGGCGGATGATGTCGAGGTCGTAGTCCGCCGGCAGGCGGTGCACGTAGTACGCGGTCAGCATGATCGACTCCTGGCGAAAGAAACGGACGGCATTCCGGACGGCATGAGCGCAGCGTAGAAGACCTTGAATCATTTGAAAAGACGATGTCAGAATATTTCAATGATTCGATTCTGAAATGACCGAGGGTGCGATGAAAACGCTCGACATCGAAGCCGTGCAGGCATTCGTGCTGACCGCCGATCTCAAGAGCTTCACGCGGGCGGCGGAGGCGCTGGACACCACGCAGTCGGCGGTGAGCCTGAAGATCAAGCGGCTGGAAGACGGGCTCGGCCGCCGCCTGCTGGAACGCACGCCGCGGCAGGTTCGGCTGTCGGCCGACGGCACCGCGTTCCTGGAGCCGGCGCGCGAACTGGTGGCTGCTCACCATGGCGCAATCAGCGCGTTCGGCACGAGCCGGCGGCGGCTGGTGATCGGCGTCAGCCACCATGTCGTCGGCGCCGATCTCCCGATGCTGCTGCGGCGGATGAGCGAGGCCGAGCCGGCGCTGGTGCTGGAGATCCGCGTCGCCGCGTCGCGCGACGTGCTGGACGCATTCGATCGCGGCCAGCTCGATGCGGCCGTCGCGCTGCAGCACGACAGCCGGCGGCTCGACGGCGAAACCATTCTGTCGGAGTCGTTCGGCTGGATGGCTGCGGCCGATTTCGAATACCATCCGCCGCAACCGCTGCGGCTCGCCACGCAGGCCGAGCCGTGCAGCGTGCGCCGCATGGCGGTCGGCGCGCTGGACGAAGCCGGTGTCGCGTGGACGGAAGTCTTCGTCGGCGGCGGCGTGGCGACGATCGGTGCGGCGGTGTCCGCGGGCTTGGCCGTCGCGGCGCTCGGGCGTCGGGTGGCGCCCGCCGGCACCGTCGACGTGGGGATGCGCTACGGACTGCCGCCGCTGCCGACGCGCGACGTGGTGCTCTACTCGAGCCTGACCGATGCGCGCGCCCGGCAGGCGCTGCGCACGCTGGGCGCCGCGCTACGGTCGTCGGTCGGTGTGCGTTGATGCCGTGCGCAGCGGCATCGAAATGCTTCGACACGCGCCACGGTAAAATTCCGTCTTTGCCCCGCGCTCATGCAGACGATATCCATTCGTCCACGGGCTCCCGTCAAACGCATCGACCAGCTATCATCGCCTTGATTTCCCTACACTTTCCGCGTCGCGACGCATGAGTTACTCGCTCGCCGCCTCCACCATCCGCGAACTCGAAATCCGCAAGAGCCGTTTCATCGCGTACGCGGTTCCGGTCGAGGACCGCGATGCCGCGATGCAGGTCCTGCAACGCCTGCGCGACGAGCACCCGGCGGCCACCCACGTGTGCTGGGCGTTGCTGGCGGGCGGCCAGTCCGGTATGTCGGACGACGGCGAGCCGTCGGGCACCGCGGGCCGGCCGATCCTCGAAGTGCTGCGCCATCACGGTCTCGACGGCGTGCTCGGCGCGGTCGTGCGTTACTACGGCGGCGTGAAGCTCGGCGCGGGCGGGCTGGTGCGTGCGTATACGGATGCGATCGCATCGGCGCTGCTCGATGCCGAGCGCGTCGAGCGCATTCGGCGCACGCGGCTCGCGGTCGAGGTCGGCTACCCGGAAGAGGCGCGCGTGCGCCGCTGGATCGAACAAGCCGGCTATGAACTGGTGGACAGCGCGTACGGGATGACGGTGAAGCTCGTGATCAAGCTGCCCGAAACCGCCGAAGCCGCGGCAAGAGCCGAACTGTTCGATCTGACGCAGGGGCGCTCGGGATTTCCTGATCTTTGAGCCGTTGCGGCGACAGCCCGCGCGGCGCACGCGTACGCATGCACTGCATGCATTCGAATCGCCCACCCTCCGCCAGACCTCAAAAAAACGCGCCGCATACCGCGGCGCACTTCGTCGCATTGCGATCGACCGGGCGAATCGCTCAATAAACGTCCGGCACGATCATGTTGTCCGGCACCGGCCGGCGAATGTAATCCTCGTGATGCTCGCGCTGCGGCAGGTCGATCGTCGGGCGCGGCACCTCGTGATACGGCACCTGGCCCAGCAAATGGTGAATGCAGTTCAGCCGCGCGCGCTTCTTGTCGACGGCCTGCACGACCCACCACGGCGCCTCGGGAATATGCGTGCGCTGCAGCATCTCTTCCTTCGCGGCCGTATACGCCTCCCAGCGGCGGCGGCTTTCGAGGTCCATCGGGCTCAGCTTCCACTGCTTCAGCGGATCCGCGATCCGGCTCTGAAAGCGCAGCTCCTGCTCGTGGTCGGTGATCGAGAACCAGTACTTGACGATCTGGATCCCGCTGCGCACGAGCGTCTTCTCGAACTCGGGCACCGACCGGAAAAATTCCTCGTACTCGTCGTCGGTACAGAAATTCATCACGCGCTCGACGCCCGCACGGTTGTACCAGCTGCGGTCGAACAGCACGATCTCGCCGCCGGCCGGCAGATGCGCGACATAGCGCTGGAAGTACCATTGCGTGCGCTCGCGGTTGTTCGGCGCCGGCAGCGCGGCAACCCGGCACACGCGCGGGTTCAGGCGCTGCGTGATGCGCTTGATCGCACCGCCCTTGCCGGCTGCGTCGCGCCCCTCGAAAATGACGACGAGCCGGTGTCCGGTATTCACGACCCAGTCCTGCAGCTTCACGAGCTCGCCCTGCAGCCGGAACAGTTCGCGGAAATATTCCTTGCGCGCCTCGCGACGCTCGGGCGAGAACAGCAGGTCCTCGCCGTCGTCGAAGCGGCGGTCGTCGAGCTCCATCTCGAGCTCTTCGTCGTAGGCGTCGACGAGATCCTCCTCGAAACGGCGCTGGCGCGCTTCCATCGGGTCCGTATCGGTTCGGTTGTCGGTCTCGGTGCGGGTATCGTTGTCGCCCATGGGGCCTCCTTCCATCATTGACGCAGCCAAACTCGTCCATTATCCCAGCGTCGCGCGTCAAATTCATGAAAACGGGCGGCCACGCCCGTCGGAAGCGAAATGAGCGGGCCGGCGTCGGGCACGGCTGCCTCGAGGATGCGCCCGAAGCCATTGCCGCGCGGATCGCGGGCTTCATCCGAACGACCGGCTGAAAGAATTCGGCAGCCGGGTCGAAACACCGGCTGCCGAACGGCGCGCGCGGCCGCTGTCGCCGCGCACGCATTGCTTCACGTCAACGTCAACGTCAACGTCAACGAATGACCCGCGTCACGCCCCGCCCGCGCGGATCGGCCATCGCTTCCGGCGTCTTCCCGTCGATCTTGATGACCTGGATGTCGCCGCTGAAATCCTGCCCCTTCAGCGTATAGCCGCGCGCCTCGATCTGCTTCGCGAGTTCGCCTTCGATTGGGTGGTACGGCTCCCAGAAGATCGTGTTCGGCGGCAGCAGCTGGTGATGGAAACGCATCGCACCGACCGCTTCCTTCAGCGGCATCTTGAAGTCGTAGATGTTGTTGATCACCTGGAAGATCGACGTGAAGATGCGCGAGCCGCCCGGCGTGCCGATCACCAGCGACACCTTGCCGTCCTTCGTCATGATCGTCGGCGACATCGACGACAGCGGGCGCTTCTTCGGTTCGATCGCGTTCGCGTCGCTGCCGACCACCCCGAACATGTTTGCGACGCCCGGCTTCGCGGAGAAGTCGTCCATCTCGTCGTTCAGCACGATGCCCGTGCCGTCGGCGATCACGCCCGAGCCGAAATAGCCGTTGACCGTGTACGTGTTCGATACCGCGTTGCCCCACTTGTCGACCACCGAGAAGTGCGTCGTTTCGGCCTTCTCCGGCATCGTCGTGCCGAGACCCGGCTGCACGCTCTTCGTGTCCGACGGCTCCTTCGGGTTGACCTCGGCCGCGCGCTTCGCGATGTACGCGTCGTCGGTCAGCTGCGCGATCGGCACCTTGTAGAAGTCGGGATCGCCGAGATACTGCGCGCGATCGGCGAACACGCGCTTCTCGATTTCCGCGACGAGGTGGATGTACTGCGGCGAGTTGAGCTTCACGCCCTCGAAGTCCTGCTTGAGGTCGGCCTTCATCTTCAGCAACTGCACGAGGCCGATGCCGCCGGAGCTCGGCGGCGGCGCAGTGATCACGTCATAGCCGTTCCACTTCGCCTGCACCGGCTGACGCCACACCGCGCGGTACTGCGCGAGATCTTCGGTCGTGATCAGCCCGTTGCCGTCGCCGGTCTTCATCGACGCGGCGATCAGCTCGGCCGTCTTGCCCTTGTAGAAGCCCTCCGCGCCGCCGTTCGCGATGCGCGTCAGCACGTCGGCGAGATCGGGCTGCTTGAAGTTCGCGCCGGCCTTCAGCCCGGAAAAATACTTGTCGAAGTTGGTCTTGCCGCCAAACTCCTTCGATGCGTCGACGCCGCGCTGCGCGAGCTGTTCGTCGACGACGAAGCCGTCGCGCGCGTAGTGGATCGCCGGCGCGAGTACCTGCTTCCATTTCAGCTTGCCGAAGCGCTTCTGAGCCTCCCACATGCCCGCGACGGTGCCCGGCACGCCGACCGCGCGCGGGCCGTACAGGCTCATGCCCTTGACGACGTTGCCGTCCTTGTCGAGGTACATGTCCTTCGTCGCGGCGAGCGGCGCGCGCTCGCGGTAATCGATGAAGTACGGCTTGCCGTCCTTGTAGATCGTCATGAAACCGCCGCCGCCGATGTTGCCGGCTTCCGGGTACGTGACGGCCAGCGTGAACGCGATCGCGACGGCTGCATCGATCGCGTTGCCGCCTTCCTTGAAGATCCGCTCCGCGGCATCCGCGCTGTACTTGTCGGCCACCGCCACCGCCGAGCTCGTCAGGACCGCGGGCTGCGGCCCCTTCGCGTAGGCGGGCGCGTTCGGCAGGAAACCGATGCCGGCCACCGTCGCCAGCACGGCGGCGGATGATTTGAAGCGATTCAGCGTAGTCATTGCATGTCCCCCATGTGGATCTCCTTCAGGCACGACAAGCACCTGATCCGTGGATGGCCGCTGGCGCGCCGACGGCCATATGCCGGCTTCGTAGTATAGGGGCACAAAAAGGGTCGAACACGCGGCGCGCGACGAAAGCGTGCCGCATGTGTGCGGCCGGTCACGTTGCGGCGCCGCGACACACAGGTGGAGCGTTCGACACCGCCTGCGGCGCGCGCCGTCGCGCAATGCACAAAACCGAAAGTTGCGAACCGCGCGACATGCCGTGCATTGCGCGCAAAAAAAATCTGCAAACGCGCCCCGCGCGGCTCACGCCGATCTGCGAAGATAGCGCCCCGCTTGCGCGCCGCATCATCGTTTCGTGCACGCGCCGCTTCACGTTTCTTCGTCTCGCTCCCTATGGCATCACACAATGCGCATCACGCGTCCGGCTTCGCGGCCGGCGTCGCCGCCGCCGTCCTCGTCGCGCAAACCGGCGCAACCGGCCCGTGGCATTCGGGCATGCTCGCCGCGTTCGCGGCGGGCGTCGCGGGCGGCACCGCGCCCGACTGGCTCGAAGTCGCCTGGTGGAGCCGCAAGCGCCGCCTGTGGATCACGCACCGCACCCTCACGCACTGGGGTATCGGCTGGGTCGCGCTGCTTGCGCTCGGCTGGCACGGGCTCACCCATCATCCGCATCCGCTGTGGGCGGCGCCGCTGTTCGGCTTCGCCTGCGGCGGCGTGATGCACCTGCTCGCCGACTGGCCCAATCCGCTCGGCGTACCGTGGATCTGGCGGCGCCATTCGCTGAACCTGTGGAACAGCGGGCATTGCGACCTGATCGTCGTGGCCGCCGCGTGGGGCGGCACGCTGTGGCTCGCACAGTCGCTGTGGTCGCGTGCGCCGTTGGTCGAACACTGGCTCGGCTGGCTGCATCGCGTCTAGGACGCGGTTCGCGCTCATCACGCACGTTCCGCTGTTCGGAAAAATTCAGGCTTGGGGCTCGGCCCAGTTGCAATTCGACACAATTCAGCGCGCGCTCGGCGTGCCGGCGGGCACGCAACTTTCCGTCCATTGAAAGCACGGCGCGGGCCCCCATCTGAATTGGAATCGTCGGCACGCATGCCCGGCACGCGCGCGCGGCGTCTGGCACACTGACGATTCGATTCGCGTGCGATCCGTCCGCACGCTCGCACCCCGCTCGCACCCTATTTCAACGCTCCGATGGACGTCACAGCTACCCGCCCTGCCGCTCGCGCGCTCGACGTGTTCCACCCGGCCGTCGCCGCGTGGTTCCGCCGCACGTTCGCCGCGCCGACCGGCGCGCAGGCGCTCGCGTGGCCGCACATCAAGGCCGGCCGCTCGACGCTCGTCGCCGCGCCGACCGGCTCGGGCAAGACCCTCACCGCGTTCCTGTGCGCGCTCGACGATCTGGTGCGCGATGCGCTCGCGCACGACGGCACGCTGCCCGACGCGACGCTGGTCGTCTACGTGTCGCCGCTGAAGGCGCTGTCGAACGACATCCACGTGAACCTCGATGCGCCGCTCGCCGGCATCGCGGAATCGCTCGCACAACTCGGCCTGCCGGTGCCCGCGATCCGCACCGCGGTGCGCACCGGCGACACGACGCAGGCCGAACGCGCCGCGCTGCGCAAGCGCGCGCCGCACATCCTCGTCACCACACCCGAATCGCTGTACGTGCTGCTGTCGTCCACGTCGGGGCGGCAAATGCTGTCGAACGTGCGCTCGGTCATCGTCGACGAAATCCATGCGCTGGCGTCGTCCAAGCGCGGCAGCCATCTCGCGCTGTCGCTCGAACGCCTCGACGCGCTGGTCGGCCGCGCGCTGCCGCGCATCGGGCTGTCGGCCACGCAAAAGCCGATCGGCGCTGTCGCGCGCTTCCTGGTCGGCGGCCCGGCGGACGCGCCGCGCGACTGCGCGATCGTCGACACGGGCCACACGCGCGAGCGCGATCTCGCGCTCGAACTGCCGAACGTGCCGCTCGAACCGGTGATGGCGACCGACGTGTGGGAACAGGTGTACGACCGCATCGCGGGGCTCGCGGCCGCGCACCGCACGACGCTGGTGTTCGTCAACACGCGCCGCACCGCCGAGCGCATGGCGCGCCATCTCGCCGACCGGCTCGGCAAGGACGCAATCGCCGCGCATCACGGCAGTCTCGCGAAGGAGCACCGCTTCGACGCCGAGCAGCGCCTGAAGCGCGGCGAACTGAAGCTGCTCGTCGCGACCGCGTCGCTCGAACTCGGCATCGACATCGGCGACGTGGATCTCGTCTGCCAGGTCGGTTCACCGCGCGGCATCGCGCCGTTCCTGCAACGCGTCGGCCGCTCGGGGCACCACGTCGGCGGCGTACCGAAGGGGCGGCTCTTTCCGCTGTCGCGCGACGAACTGGTCGAATGCGCGGCGCTGCTCGACTGCGTGCAGCGCGGCGAACTCGACGCGCTGCGGATTCCCGAAGCGCCGCTCGACGTGCTCGCGCAGCAGATCGTCGCCGAAGTCGCGTGCACGGAATGGCAGGAAGACGCGCTGTATGCAAGCTTCACGCTCGCCGCGCCGTACGCGCGGCTGACGCGCGAACGCTTCGACGAAGTGATGAAGATGCTCGCCGAAGGGTTCACGAGCCGTCTCGGCGTGCGCGGCGCGTACCTGCACCGCGACGTGGTCGGCGGCACCGTGCGCGGGCGCCGCAACGCGATGATGACCGCGACGACTTCCGGCGGCACGATCCCCGACATGGCCGACTACGCAGTGCTGCTCGAGCCGCAGGGCATCCAGGTCGGCACCGTCAACGAGGATTTCGCGATCGAGAGCCTCGCCGGCGACGTGTTCCAGCTCGGCAACCAGTCGTACCGGATCATTCGCGTGGAAACGGGCCGCGTGCGCGTGGAGGACGCGCAGGGGCAATCGCCGAGCATTCCGTTCTGGCTCGGCGAGGGGCTCGGGCGCAGCGACGAACTGTCGATGGCGGTCGGCCGGTTGCGTGCGCGGCTCGATGCGTTGTTCGCGGAAGGCGACCGGCATCCGCGGGCCGACACGGCGAAGCACGCGAACGTCACCGAGGCCGGCAAGACGACCGCCCGCGGCAAACCCCGAAAAGCGGCCGCTGACACTGACGCGCTGCCCGCCGCCTCGCCCGACAACGCGCCCGGCGGCACCGCGCTCGCCCCCACCGAAAGCCGCCTCGCGCCCGCGTTGCGCTGGCTCGTCGACGATCTGCACCTGTCACCCGATGCAGCCCGCCAGATCGCCGACTACCTCGCGCGCACCCGCGCCGCGCTCGGCGCGTTGCCGACGCAGGACACGCTCGTGATGGAGCGTTTCTTCGACGAATCGGGCGGCACGCAGCTCGTGATCCATTCGCCGTTCGGCAGCCGAATCAACCGCGCCTGGGGGCTCGCGCTGCGCAAGCGCTTCTGCCGCAACTTCAACTTTGAACTGCAGGCCGCCGCGACCGACGACGCGATCATCCTGTCGCTGTCGCTCGCGCACAGCTTCGCGCTCGACGAAGTGTGGCGCTACCTGCGTTCGGCCAGCGCCGAGCACGTGCTGACCCAGGCGCTGCTCGACGCGCCGATGTTCGGCGTGCGCTGGCGCTGGAACGCGACCACCGCGCTCGCGCTGCCGCGTTTCACCGGTGGCCGGCGCACCGCGCCGCAACTGCAGCGGATGAAGAGCGACGATCTGCTCGCGACGGTGTTCCCCGATCAGGCCGCGTGCCTCGAGAACATCGTCGGCGAACGCGAGATTCCGCATCATCCGCTCGTCGACCAGACGCTCGACGACTGCCTGCACGATGCGATGGACACCGACGGCTGGCTCGCGCTGCTGCGCCGGATCGAAAGCGGCGCAATCGAGCTCGTCGCGCGCGACTTGCCCGCGCCGTCGCCGCTCGCGGCCGAGATCCTGAACGCGAAGCCCTACGCATTCCTCGACGATGCGCCGCTCGAGGAACGCCGCACGCAGGCCGTGCAGTCGCGCCGCTGGAGCGATCCCGAATCGGCCGACGATCTCGGTGCGCTCGACGCCGACGCAATCGACGCGGTGCGTGACGAAGCGTGGCCGCTCGTGCGCGACGCGGACGAAATGCATGATGCGCTGCTCACGCTCGCGTGCGTCGCCGACAGCGAGGCGCACGCGCACGCAGGCTGGCCCGAGCGATTGGCGGAACTCGCGGAACGCCGCCGCGCGACGAAACTCGCCACGCCGGGCGGCGCCGCGCTGTGGGTGCCGGTCGAGCGGCTCGTCTGCCTGCGCGCGCTGCATGCGGACGCCCGCGCGACACCAGCGCTCAAGGTGCCGGCCGCATGCGCGCAGCCGTGGGAAGCCGATGCGGCGCTCGTCGACGTGATCCGCGCGCGGCTCACCGGCTTCGGGCCGTTGACGCTCGATGCGATCGCCGCGCCGCTCGGGCTGCCGCCCGCGTCGGTGGCGACGGCGCTCGCGGCGCTGGAGCGCGAAGGCTACGTGATGCGCGGCCGCTTCACGCCGGGCGCGACGACCGACGAATGGTGCGAACGCCACCTGCTCGCGCGCATTCATCGCTATACGGTGAAGCGGCTGCGTCGCGAGATCGAACCGGTCGAACGCGCCGACTTCATGCGCTTCCTGTTCCACTGGCAGCACCTGACGCCCGACACGCGCGGCACCGGCCGCGACGCGCTGGCAGCCGTCGTCGAACAGCTCGAAGGCTACGAGGCCGCGGCGAGCGCGTGGGAAGACGCGCTGCTGCCCGCGCGGCTCACCGACTACACAACGGGTGGCCTCGACGAGCTGTGCCGCTCGGGCAAGCTCGTGTGGACCCGCATCGGCGCGCCGGCGCGCGCGACCGGCACGCCCGTGAAGACGACGCCAATCGTGCTGCTGCCGCGCCGTCATCTTTCCGCGTGGCAGGCGCTGCGGGACCCCGATGCGCAACCGGCGCTGTCCGCGCGCGCCACGCAAGTGCGCGACGCGCTCGCCGCGCACGGCGCGATGTTCTTCGATGCGCTGCTCGACGACCTGCACATGCTGCCCGTCGAACTCGAACAGGCGCTCGGCGAACTCGTGTCGGCCGGCCTCGTGAATGCGGACAGCTACGCGGGCCTGCGCGCACTGCTGAAGCCGGCCGTCAAGCGCAGCGCGACGTATGCGCCACGCACGCGCCGCGGCGGCGCGCTGATCGGCGGGATGGACGATGCCGGCCGCTGGGCGCTCGTGCAGCGTCAGCCACCGCCGGACGACGACGCGCCCGCGCCGAAACGCAACCTCGCCACGACCGATCCCGACGCGCTCGAACATATCGTGTGGACGCTGCTGCGCCGCTACGGCGTCGTGTTCTGGCGGCTGCTCGAACGCGAAGCCGACTGGCTGCCGAGCTGGCGCGAACTCGTGCGCGTGCTGCAGCGCCTCGAAGCACGCGGCGAGATTCGCGGCGGTCGCTTCGTCGCCGGGCTCGCGGGCGAGCAGTTCGCGCTGCCGGAGGCCATCCCGATCCTGCGCGAACTGCGGCGACAACCGGGCGACGGGCAATACGTGTGCGTGACGGGCGCCGACCCATTGAACCTCGCCGGCACGCTGTTGCCCGGCGACAAGGTGCCGGCGCTGGCCGGCAATCGCGTGCTGTTCCGCGACGGCGTGCCCGTCGCCTCGCTGGTATCAGGTACGTTCCACTACGCGCCCGACCTGTCGCCCGCCGCGCGCGAGGAGGCACGCCTGCGGCTCGCGCGTTCCTGCTGACATCGGCTGACACGCACGCGGCGCCCCACTACTAATCGCCGGGCCGCGCGGACGCCATCGTTCGGGTAGCATCGATGATCGACCGCGCGGGCTTTCGCGCGTCGTGCACACAAAACAAGCTCCCGGAGACTGCCGCTCATGCCTTCGCATGCCGATTCGCCCGCTACTCATCACGCGGGTTCGCTGACCATTTTCCAGGGCGCCGCGCTCTATATCGGCGCGGTGCTCGGCACCGGCGTGATCGCGCTGCCCGCGCTCGCCGCCGAAGTCGCGGGGCCGGCCTCGCTGCTCGCATGGGCGGCGCTCGTCGTACTGTCCGGGCCGCTCGCGGCCACCTTCGCCGCACTCGGCGCCCGCTATCCCGATGCGGGCGGTGTGTCGACCTACGCGCGGCGCGCATTCGGCCCGAAGGCTGCCGCCATCGTCGGCTGGTGCTTCTATTTCGCGGTGCCTGCCGGCGCACCGGCGGCCGCGATGTTTGGCGGTGCATACGTCGCGGCCGTCACGGGCGGCGGACACGCGACGGTCATCGTCACCGCCGCCGCGCTGATCGCGACCGTGTCGGCCGCAAATGCATTCGGCGTCACCGTGTCGGGCCGCATGCAACTGGTGTTGTCGGCGCTGCTCGTCGCGCTGCTGCTCGCCGCGGTGCTTGCGTCCGCGCCGCATGCGCGCACCGCGAACCTGCATCCGTTCGCCCCGCATGGCTGGCTCGCGGTCGGCCAGGCCGCCGCGCTGCTCGTGTGGAGCTTCGCCGGCTGGGAAGCGATCACCCATCTCGCCGCCGAATTCCGCCGGCCCGCGCACGACATGCCGCGTTCGGCCGGCATCGCGGTCGTGGTCGTCGGGTTCCTGTATCTGTCGGTCGCCGCCGCGAGCGTGACGGTGCTCGGGCCTTCCGCAGGCGCATCGGGCGCGCCGCTCGCCGAACTGATCGCGGGCGGCATCGGCGGCCATGCGCAAGTGCTGGCGGCGGCCGCCGCGCTGCTGCTCACGCTCGGCACGATGAACGCGTATTTCGCGGGCGCGGCCAAGCTCGGCGCGGCGCTCGGACGCGACGGCGCGTTGCCTGCGTGGCTCGCGCACGGCAGCCAGGTGGGCGGCGTGCCGCGCCGCAGCCTCGGCGTGATCGCCGTGCTCGCGGCCGTCGCACTGGCCGCCACGGCGCTGTCGGACGTCGGGCCGAAGCCGCTCGTGCTCGTGACGTCCGGATGTTTCGTGATGGTGTACGGGCTCGGCGCGGCGGCCGCGCTGAAACTGTTGCCGCGTGGCGGCATCGCGTATCGCTGCGCGTGGATTTCGCTGATTGCGGTGGCCGGACTGTTCATGACGACCGGGTGGTATTTCCTGTTCCCGCTGCTGCTTGCGGGCGGTGCGCTGCTTTATCTGCAGATCGCCGGCCCGCGCAAATGACCCGGCATGCGCCCGCGGGCCGACGCCGGCCCGCTCGCCGCGCCCGGCGCGCGAACCATCACGTCGAGCCGCCCGTGCGCCGTTCGTTCGCGCTGGTCAGGCCGGCACCAGCTCGAAGCTGAGCCGTTTGCCGAGCGCGGCAGCCGCGCTCGCGAGCGTCGCCAGCGTGAGGCTCGTATCGGTTTCGTCGAGCAGACGGTTGAGTGCGGCGCGGCTGGTTTTCATCCGCGCGGCCATCGCCGTTTTCGTGATCTGCTGCGCCTTCATTTCCTGCCCGATCTGCCACGCGATCACGCGCTTGATCGCGGTGGCGGTGGCCGCTTCGAGATTACCGTCCGCTTCGAGGAAGGCGTCGAAATCGCTGCCGATGTGCGGATTGTTCGTGGTCGTCATGTCGTACTCCAGGTGCATGGCGTTGCCGGCTGCCCGACCGTCGGAGACGGTGCGTTCCGGCGCAACCGGGGAATTCAGATGGCGTGCGTCAGCGCTTTCAGGCGCGCGACGGTGACGTCGAGATCGTCCGACGGCGTGGCGCGCGACTGCTTGAAGAAGCCGTGCAGCAGCACCATCGTGTCGCCAACGACCGTGAACAGCACGCGTGCGCTGCGCCCCGGCACCGCCACGCGGATCTCCCACAGATCCTTCGCCATCTTGCGGACCAGCGGCATGCCGAGCGGCCAGCCGAGTTGAACGGTCTTGATCTCTTCGCCGATCGCCCGTCGCTCCACTTGCCCGAGCGCGTTGAGCCATTCGCGCACCGGCTCGTTGCCGCGGGCCGTCCGAAAGAACCGCACGCCGAGCGTGACCTGAATCTGCTGTCTCGCCATCGTCTTGTCGCCCATCGTATCAAAAACGGTACGATATGCCAAGCACCCCGATGACGGCTACTGGCCGAATGGCCGATCCCTGCAGCAAGAAAGGAGATCGGGCCCGGCGCGTCGCCCGGCCCGATGAATCAACGCTTGCCGCGACCGGGCTTGCGCGCCGCACGCGGCGCCCGGTGCGGGTGCGCATCGCCGAACCGCGATCGCGCGATGTCGCGCACCGCGTCGATCAGCGTCCGCGCGACCGGCGACGGTTGCGCATCGGTACGCAGCACGAGCCCGACCGGCTCGTCGGTGCCCGCCGACGGCAGCGGCAGGCGCGCCAGCGCGCCGGCCGACAGATCGTATTCGGCCGCATAGAGCGGCACGAACCAGACCGCGTCGTTCTCGAGCGCCAGCGCGCGCGCGACCGATACCGACAGCACCTCGATGAACGAATCCAGCGGCGGCGCGCCGCATGCGCCGAGCAGTTGCTCGGCGGACTGGCGGATCAACGTGCCGAACGGCGGCAGCACGACCGGATAGCGCGCCAGCTCGGCGGCCGGCGCCGCGCTCGCGAGCAGCGGGTGCCCGGCACGCACGACCGCGACGAGCGGCTCGTTGTACAACTGCTCGAACGCGAGCCCGATCATCCGCTCGGGCTCCGACAGCCGGCCGATCGCGCACTCGATCGCGCCGGATTTCAGACGCTCGAGCAACTCGGCGTTCGCGGCCGTCGCGATCCGTACGACGATGCGCGGCCAGCGTGCGGTCAGCGCCTTCATCAAGGCCGGCGCGAGCGACGCCGCGACGGTCGGCAGCATGCCGATTTCCAGCGTCGCGGCGGCGGCCCCGCCCTCGCGCGCCAGCAGCCCGACGCCCTGCCGCAGCGCCAGCACGCACGCGTTCGCGTGCGGCATGAACAGCTGCGCTTCGCGGGTCGGCTGCGCGCCGTGCCGGCCGCGCTCGAACAGCTTCACGCCGAGGATCGCCTCCAGCTCGGCGATCGTCTTCGACACGGCCGGTTGCGTGATCGACAGGCTTTCGGCCGCCTTCTGCACGCCGCCCAACTGCGCGACCGCGAGAAAACACTGCAGGTGCCGGAATTTGACGCGGCCGTCGGCGATACGGTTATTCATAACGAGTCGTTATGCGAATGACGATGAATCGCCATTTTGCATAACTTTCCGGAAAGGCCCAAGCATCCGGCGCGGCATCACGCATGGCGCCGCAGCGCGTGGAATCCCGTCGGCTCCCAGATCCGCTTCGCGATCAGCAGGGCCGTGCCGTGCTTCTGCCCCAGCGGCGCGGACGACGACTCCGCATGCAGCGCCGCCGCCTTGCTGGCGAGCCGCCGCAGTTCCTGTTCGAGCTCCGCGGCAGCCGCGTCCGTCAGCATCCCCTGCAGGAACGTCATCGTCTCGCCCGGGCCGTCGAAGCGGCTGCCGAGAAAGTCGTCGAGCACGTGCGCATGGAAGTAGCGGCGAATCGGCCCGCCCGGCAGCCAGTCGAAATCGCGCGCGACGCGCACGCGAATCCGGTCGCCGGGCAGCAGCGCGATCACGTTCATCCGGTCGAGCATCAGCAGATATTTCACGCACTCGGCCTGCGTGAGCCGATAGGCCGACACGATGTCCTGCACGGTCCAGTAGTTGATCGCGCAGACGGCGACGAGCAGCAGTTTCTCGTCCGACACCAGCAACGCCTCCTGCTGCTCGGTCAGCACGCGCAAGCGCGGCGCGGACGCCGATGCTTCCTGCACGAGCTCGGCGAGCGTATAGCCGAGCAGCTGGGCGATCTCCGCGACGCGCTCCAGCGTGAAGCGGCCGCTCGCGAACAGTCGCTTCACGCTCGTCTCGGACACGTCCAGCGCACGCGCGACGTCCCGGTAAGTCATTCCCTGTGCCTTCAGTTGGCGCTTCAGCGTTTCGATGAGTTGGGCGGTCTCGGTCATGGCGGTATCGAAAAATGATGCTCGAGGTCGGATATTAGGCTACTTGCGTATCTACATCAGCACTTTGGGTTACTTGTCTGCATAATCCGCTCCGTCCTGTCACGCAACGACGGAGCCGAAATGACCACCCGAATCGACACAGCCTTCTGCGAACCGCACCACGCCGCCCCGCGCGATGCACGCGACACCGATCGCACGATGCCGCTCGCGACCGTGCGCACGCTGGCCGCCGGCGCACATGTCGGCGATCTGGTGTTCATCCGCGTACCGGCCGGCGCACCGGATGCCGCGGCTGGCGCGGCCGATACCTGGGCCAATCGCTTCGGCATCGTCGTCGATACGTCGGGCGACGAACCGCTGATCGCCGAGTCCACCGCATTCGCGTGGACGAAGCTCACGCCGCTGTCGCGCTTCGTCGCCCGCACCGACGGCGGACGCATCGCACTGGCGCGCCGCGTCGCGGCAGCGTCGGCCGACGCGCAGCGCCACGTCCATGCGCTGGCCGAACAGCGAATCGATGCGCTGCTCGGCAGTCGCTTGAACCTGCGGGCGCGGCGCGGCTTCTGCGCGCAGTACGTGACCGACGTGCTCGGCGCCGGCCACGCGTCGACGCCGTCGGCCCTGCTGCGCAGCGGCACGCTGGCGCTCGAATTCGACGGGATCGTGTTCGATCCTCGTCATCCATGACGACGGGCACGCTCGGGGAGACCGAATAACAACGAGAACGAAAGACAAAAAACAGCGACGGGCTGGCTGGAGGGCCGTGCACGGGGTCGTCACCGACGACGCGAAGCCCGATCGCTTTTTCCGCCGGACAGGTTGCCTGTCCGGCGGCATTTTCATTGTCAGGACGAACATAACGAACGGTTATGCGATTCGCGAAAAAAGGTCATTTTGCATAACTTTCCGGATTGGCTAAAGTCGTGCCATCCACTTCGCGAAAAACTGACAGGAGACGCCCGATGGATTCCCCCACGATCCTCACGCCGCGCGACTGGCCGTCGCATCCGGCCTATGTTCATCCCGAGTACCGTTCGTCCGTCAAGCGCGGCCCGACCCGCCCGCTGATCCCGCTGAAGGAGAAGCTGCGCGACCAGTACGCGCCCGTCTACGGCGCGGAAGATCTCGGCGCGCTCGACCACGACCTGACGAAGAACGCCGTGAAGAACGGCGAGCCGCTCGGCGAGCGGATGGTCGTCACCGGCCGCGTGCTCGACGAAGGCGGCAAGCCCGTGCGCAACACGCTCGTCGAGGTGTGGCAGGCCAACGCGGCCGGCCGCTACGTGCACAAGGTCGACCAGCACGACGCGCCGCTCGACCCGAACTTCCTCGGTGCCGGCCGCTGCCAGACCGACGACGAAGGCCGCTACCGCTTCCTGACGATCAAGCCCGGCGCGTATCCGTGGGGCAACCATCCGAACGCGTGGCGCCCGAATCACATCCACTTCTCGCTGTTCGGCGATTACTTCGGCTCGCGTCTCGTCACGCAGATGTACTTCCCCGGCGATCCGCTGCTCGCGTACGACCCGATCTTCCAGGGCACGCCCGAGGCCGCGCGCGATCGCCTGATCTCGCGCTTCTCGATGGACATCACCGAAGAAGGCTATGCGCTCGGCTACGAATTCGACATCGTGCTGCGCGGCCGCGACGCCACCCCGATGGAGCGCTGAACCATGACGACGCTGAAGCAAACCCCTTCGCAGACGGTCGGCCCGTACTTCGCGTACGGCCTGTGCCCGCAGCAATACGACTACGACCTGAAAAGCCTGTTCACGCCGACGATTGCCGCCGCGCACGCCGAAGGCGAGCATGTGCTGCTGGTCGGGCAGGTGTTCGACGGCGACGGCAACGTCGTCGGCGACGCGGTGCTGGAATTCACGCAGGTGGACGGCGCGGGCCGCTATCCCGCGTCGCGCGACGACATCGCGAAATCCGGCTTCACGGGCTTCGCGCGGGTCGGCACGGGCACCGATCCGCAGCAGCGCTTCGTCGTCGAGACGGTGAAGCCGGGCCGCGTCGCCGCCGACGACGCGCCGCACATCAACGTGACCGTGATGATGCGCGGGATCCTCACCCATGCGTTCACGCGTGTGTACTTCGACGACGAGGCCGCCGCGAACGCGACCGACCCCGTGCTGAACGCGGTGCCGGCCGAGCGCCGCGCGACGCTCGTCGCGAAACGCGACGCGCAGCCGGGCCGGCCGGTCGTCTACCGCTTCGACATCCGCATGCAGGGGCCGGACGAAACCGTGTTCTTCGACGTTTGACGCGTGCGCCGGCGCGCGTCGGCTTCGCCTGCAACCGCACCGCCGCGTGGCGCGATACCGATGGGCATCGCGCCACGCGGCGTTTGGGGGACTCCGTCGCCCGCATTCGATGGTGCGGCGCATCGTGACCGGCGGAGCCGCGGATGCCCGTCCTCATCGGCTTTCCGCTCCGATATCGAATGCGCAATCGGAACGCATGCTGCGACAGCACATGAATCGCGGGATCGACACGATATCGTTTGCGCGTTATGCAGCGTATGCTTCGTTATCCGCAACGAGCCGGCAGAATTGAATCGGACGAAGCAACAATGATATGAACGATGCGCGACGCTGCCCGACAGGCCGGTCGCGCATTTTTTCACACAGAGTGCCTTTGAACGCGTCTGGCCGAAGTTGGCGGACGCGTATTTTTTGGCGGCAGGCACCGCCTAGCGGCGACTCTCCAGATACCGGCTCGGCGTGTCGCCCAGAATGCGGCGAAACGCCGACGTGAACGCACTCGCGCTCGCATAGCCGAGATCGAGCGCGACGCGCGTCACCGGCTGCCCGTCGGTCAGGCGGGCAATCGCCGCGAGCATGCACACCTGCTGGCGCCACGCGGCAAAACTGACGCCCGTCTGCGCGCGGAACTGCCGCGTGAACGTGCGCCGGCTCACGCCCGCGTCGGCCGCGACCCGGTCGAGATCGGCCGCGATCGACGGCGCCGCGAACAGGTGCCGGCACACCTTCGCCAGCCGCGCGTCGGCCGGCAGCGGCGCATGCAGCGACAGGCGCGGCATCGTCGCGATTTCGGCGACCAGCAGATCCATCAGCTTGCCCGCGCGGCCGTCGACGTCGTACATCGCGGGCAGGTCGACCGCATCGTCGAGCAGTTGCCGCAGCAGCGGCGACACGCCATACACGCCGCACTGCGCGGGCAGCCCGGCCGCCTGCGCGGCGTCCGCGGCCACGAACGCGTTGAGCATCGTGACCGGCCCGGTCATCGTCATTTCGTGCCGCACGCCGGCCGGCACCCAGCACGCGCGCTGCGGCGGCACCAGCCAGCGGCCGTGCGGCGTCGACACGCTGATCGTGCCGCGCGACGCGAACGCGAATTGTCCGCGCACGTGCGCGTGATCCGGAAACGTCGTGCCCGCCGCATAGTCGTTGGCGGTCACGACCACGCTCCGAGGAATGTGTTCGTAGGGATCTAGCAGCGTATTTCTCACGGCCCGAATTCCATCATCAATGACCCGACATCGAAGGCCGGTCGCCTTCGAACGATCCACGATCCGCTCCACCGTTGCGCGACCTCGCGGCCGCACCCTCCATCCGATGAACGAGACGCCGCTCGCGCTGGTTGCGGCCATGGACGCATGCATGCCTGCCCGCCACGACGGCCCGCGCCGTCGCGATCGGCTGCCCGGCCGCGCGCCGGCGGCATCGTCGCGGCACGCATCACCGGAGCATGAACGACATCGCCGACAGGCTGTTCAGCGTGCGCACCGCGTGCTCGACCGACGGCCCGTCGAAGCGCAGCGTCACCGCATCGACGCGCTCGAGCGACGGCAGCACGCAGAACAGGTCGGCGAGCGCGACCGTCTGCACGCGCAGCGTGCAAGCGGCCGGCGCGGGCCGATGCGCGCCTGCGCGCACGCCGGACGATAGCGCACGCGCGACCGTTTCCCGTGCGGCGGTCGCGATCCGCGCGCACGACGCCGACGGCGTCAGCGTCTCGCCGCTCGATGCGCCGCCGGCCGTCTTGACCGTCTCGAAACGCGCGTCCGGAAACAGCGGCTGCGTTTCCTCGGCGAATACGTCGTCGCCGGTCGCGAGCGCGACATGCGCGCCGTATTCGCGCGCCAGCGCGCCGTACAGCCCGGCTTCGCCGAGCTCGACGCCGTTCAGCCACACCTGCGTGAACGCAAAGCTGTTGATCGTGTGCGCGAGCACGCCGCGCGTCTGCGATTTCGCGTGATAGCCGATCATGAACACGAGATCGGGCTGCTGTTCGACGCCCGTCATCATCCCGAGCGTACGCGGCTTGCCGAGCACGACGCGCGCCCGCGCATCGAGCCCGTCGGGCAGCAGGTTGCGGAAGCCGCCATGCGAATCGTTGACCCAGACGGCCTGCGCGCCGCCCGCGAACGCGCCTTCGATCGCCGCGTTCGCCTCGGCGGTCATCCAGCGACGCGCGCGCTCGTATTCCGGATTGCCGGCGCGCGTCTGCTCGGTCGCGAATACGCCGGCGACGCCCTCGATGTCGGTCGAGATCAGGATCTTCATGACAGGGTCGAACGTCCTTCGTTGTATTCGTTGAACCACCGGTCGAGATCGGGCACCGCGTCGCGCAGCGATTGCCGCACGTGGCCGTCGCGCCCGGCGACCGTTACCGCTTGCAGCAACGCGTCGGCGATCGCGTGCTCGACGCTTTCGGCCGCGGCCATGAACAGCGGATCGAGCGCCGCATCGGCCACGAGGGCCGGCAGCGCGATCGTCGATGCATCGTGTGCGATCGTGTAAGCGGTCGAGAACGCGAGCGCGATGTCGCCGCTGCCATGCCCGTACACGGAACCGGTGCGGGCCAGCCCCGCCGCCGCGCGGCGCGCGAGCCGCGACAACTGCCGCGCGTCGAGCGGCGCGTCGGTCGCCAGCAACAGGATGATCGAGCCCTGCTCGGGCGGCGCCGCGTGCGCGGCGTCGGCCGCGCGCCGTTGCGCGACGACACGGCCGAGCGGTACGCCGCCGAGCGTCAGCATCGGCAGCCGGCCGAAATTCGCGAGCACGAGCGCGCCGACCGTATAGGGGCGGCCGGCCGCGACGGCCACACGCGACGCGGAACCGATCCCGCCTTTCAGGTCGAAGCACGACATCCCGCGCCCGGCGCCCACCGCGCCGCGTGCGACGTCGCGCGACGCCGCGCGGCACGCGTCGTCGTAATGCGCGGCGGTGACCGCGAACGCCTGGATGTCGTTCAGGTAACCGTCGTTGCACTCGAACACGAGCGGATTGACGGTCGGCCAGTCGCGGCCGATCCGCGGATTCGCGGCGATCGTCGCGCGGATCTGCGCCTCTGCGACCGCGCCGACGCCGAACGTATTGGTCAGCGCGATCGGCGTCTCCAGCGTGCCGAGTTCGTCGACCTGCACGAGCCCGACGCTCTTGCCGAAACCGTTGATCACGGCCGCCCCCGCCGGCACCTTGCTGCGGTACACGTCGCCCGGGTGCGGCTTCACGACGGTCACGCCCGTCTGCACGTCGCCGGTGTCGAGCGTGCAATGGCCGACCGTCACGCCCGGCACGTCGGCGATCGTGCCGCGCGGCCCGACCGGCAGCGTCGCGGCCCACATCGGCGCAGCCTCCATCAACGGCGCTCCAGCTTCGGGTCGAGCGCGTCGCGCAGCCCGTCGCCGAGCAGGTTGAACGCGAGCACGGTCAGGAAGATCGCGAGGCTCGGGAACACCGCGATGTGCGGCGCCGTCACCATGTCCGCGCGCGCCTCGTTGAGCATCGCGCCCCACTCCGGCGTCGGCGGCTGCGCGCCGAGCCCGAGGAACGACAGGCTCGCGGCGGTGATGATCGACGTGCCGATCCGCATCGTGAAGTAGACGACGACCGACGACACGGTGCCCGGCAGGATGTGCCGCATGATGATGGTCCAGTCGGACGCGCCGATGCTGCGCGCGGCCTCGACGTAGGTCATGTGCTTGAGCATCAGCGTGTTGCCGCGCACGAGCCGCGCGAACGCCGGGATGCTGAAGATCGCGACCGCGCAGATCACGTTGACCATCCCGTTGCCGAGGATCGCGACCACGCCGATCGCGAGCAGGATGCCCGGGAACGCGAACAGCACGTCGGCGACGCGCATCGTGATGCGGTCCCACCAGCCTTCGTAATAGCCGGCGAGCAGCCCGAAGAACGTGCCGATCACCGCGCCGAGCGCCACCGAGAAGAAGCCGGCTGCGAGCGAGATGCGCGTGCCCGCGACGATCCGGCTGAAGATGTCGCGGCCGAGCGAATCGACGCCGAACCAGTGCACGGCGGACGGCCCCGCGTTCAGCGCGTCGTAGTCGAAATAGTTTTCCGGATCGAACGGCACGATGTGCGGGCCGACGAACGCGAGCACGACGAGCGCCAGCACGAAGCCGCCCGCGATGAGCGCAATGGTCTGCTTGCGGAACTTGCGCCAGAATTCGCGCCACGGCGTGCGGATCGCGGTCGTTGCGGCCGGCGCCGCGGGCTGGACAGTCGCGTTCATGCGGGCCTCACTTGAACCGAATGGTCGGGTTGATGACCGCGTACAGCACGTCGACGGTCAGGTTGATCAGGATGAATTCCAGCGAGAACAGCAGCACGATCGCCTGGATCACCGGGTAGTCGCGCATCGTCACCGCGTCGACCAGCAGGCGCCCGAGCCCCGGCCAGTTGAACACGGCCTCGACGACGATCGAGCCGCCGAGCAGGAAGCCGAACTGCAGCCCCATCATCGTGACGACCGGGATCATCGCGTTGCGCAGGCAGTGCTTGAGCACGACCATCGGTTCATGCACGCCCTTCGCGCGCGCGGTGCGCACGAAATCCTCGTTCAGCACTTCGACGAACGACGCGCGCGTGAAGCGCGCCATCACCGCCGCGACCGCGGCGCCGAGCGTCAGCGACGGCAGCACGTAGCTCTTCCACGTGCCGTCCGGCACGACCGGCAGCCAGCCGAGCTTCACCGAGAAGATCTCCATCAGCAGCATGCCGAGCGCGAACGCAGGAAACGAGATGCCCGACACCGCGAGCGTCATGCCGAGCCGATCAGGCCAGCGATTGCGCCAGACCGCCGACGCAATGCCGATCGCCATGCCAAACGCCGTCGCCCACCCCATGCTGACGAGCGTCAACAGCAGCGTCGGCATGAAGCGCTCGCCGATCTCGGTCGACACCGGCCGCTTGCTGCGCGTCGACATCCCGAAATCGCCGTGCGCGATCTTCGCGAAGAAGCGCGCGAACTGCGCGGGCAGCGGCCGATCGAGCCCGAGATCGGCGCGCACGAGCGCGACGGTCGCCTCGTCGGCTTCGGGGCCGGCCGCGAGCCGCGCCGGGTCGCCCGGCAGCAGATGCACGAACAGGAACACCAGCACCGCGACGATCGCAAGCGTGGGCAGCAGGCCGAACAGGCGTTTGACGAGGAAATTCAGCATGGGACACCGATCGAATCAGCGCACCGGCGGCTGGCGCCGCCGGCACTGCGTGGCGGGCAAACCGCCGTCATTTCACCGAGATCTCGTCGAAGTTGAACGAGCCGTCCGGCATCACGTACGCGCCCTGCAGCCGCTTGCTGCGCGCATACACGATCTTCTCCTGCACGAGGAAGATCCACGGCGCATCGGCCCAGATCTGCTTCTGCGCATCGGCGTACAGCTCGGCCTTCTTCGCGCGGTCGACCGTCTCAAGCGCCTTCGTCAGGTCGCCGTCCACCGTGTCGTTCTTGTAGTACGCGGTGTTGACCAGCTTCGGCGGCGCCGACGCGCCGGCCAGCAGCGGCGTGATCGCCCAGTTCGCTTCGCCGGTCGACGACGACCAGCCGATGTAGTACATCCGCACCGGCGCCTTCGCCGGATCCGGCGCGCTCTCGACCTTCGCGACGCGTTCGCCGGCCTCCAGCGCCTGCACCTGCACCTTCACGCCGACCTGCGCGAGCTGCTGCTGCACGAACTGGATCGCCTTTTGCGACGTCGAATTGTTATACGCGGACCACAGCGTCGTCTCGAAACCGTTCGGATAGCCGGCTTCCTTCAACAGCGCACGCGCCTTCGCCGGGTCGTACGGCCAGGGCCCGAGCTTCGTCGCGTAATCGACGCCCTGCGGCACCACGCCGGTCGACGGCGTCGCGAAACCGGAGAACGCGACCTTCGCGAGCGCTTCCTTGTTCACCGCGTAGTTCAGCGCCTGGCGCACCTTCGGGTTGTCGAACGGCTTTTGCAGCATGTTCAGCGACACGTAGCGCTGCACGATCGACGGCCGCTCGACCACGTCGACCTTCGGGTTGCTCTTCAGGTCGGCCGCCTGTTCGAACGGAATGCGGAACGCGAAATCGGCTTCGCCCGTCTTCATCAGCGCCGCGCGCGTGTTGTTGTCGACCACCGGCTTCCAGTCGATCGCGTCGATCTTCGGATAGCCCTTCTTCCAGTAGCCGGCGAACTTCTTCACCTTCAGGTCGTCGGTCTGCTTCCATTCGACGAACTCGAACGGCCCGGTGCCGACCGGATGCAGCGCGATGTCGCGGCCCCACTTCTTCAGCGCGGCCGGCGAGATCATCACGGCCGACGGGTGCGCGAGCGTGTTGATGAACGCCGAGAACGGCTCGTGCAGCGTGACCTTCACGGTGGTCGGATCGACCACTTCGGTCTTCTCGATCACGCGGAACATGTTGTAGCGCTTCAGGTGGTTCGCGGGATCGGTCACGCGGTCGAAGTTCGCCTTCACGGCCGCCGCGTTGAAATCGGTGCCGTCGTGGAACTTCACGCCCGAGCGCAGCTTGATCGTGTACGTCTTCGCGTCGGGGCTGGCTTCATAGCCGGTCGCGAGCACGTTGACGAGCTTCATGTCCTTGTCGAAGCCGAACAGCCCCTGGTAGAACGACTTGACGACCGCCTGCGACACCGTGTCGTTCGCGTCGTACGGGTCCATCGTCGTGAAGGTCGAATCCACCGCCATCACCGCGGTCTGCTGCGCGAACGCGGGCAGCGCGGCCGACAGCGCGAACGCGCCGGCGAGCGCGACGAAGCATGCGCGCGGACGAAACATCGGAAACGGATGCTGCTTGCTCATTTTGCTGGGCTCCTATCGGTGAATCGGTGACGCCTCTCGGGCGTTTCGGTTTCGACTGCCTGCTGGTTCGTGCACCGTCATCGCGGCGCACGACGCCACTACTCAATACGCGCCGCCGACGCGATGCGTCGCGACGTAATGATCGGGGCCGACCGCGACGAGCGGCGCGACGACCGGCTCGTCGCCGACCGCGCGGATCGGGCTCGGAATCTCGTCCGCCGCGAGCTGGCGCGGCGCATGCCGGCGCGCGGGGTCGGCCACCGGCACCGCGCTCATCAGCTTCTTCGTGTACGGATGCTGCGGCGCCTCGAACACCGCGCGGCGCGGGCCGATCTCGACGATCTGGCCCAGATACATCACCGCGACGCGATGGCTGACGCGCTCGACGACCGCCATGTCGTGCGAGATGAACAGGTACGCGACGCCGAGCTCGCGCTGCAGGTCGAGCATCAGGTTGACGATCTGCGCCTGCACCGACACGTCGAGCGCCGACACCGACTCGTCGGCGATCACGACCTTCGGATTCAGCGCGAGCGCCCGCGCGATCGCGATCCGCTGGCGCTGGCCGCCCGAGAATTCGTGCGGATAGCGGCGCGCGGCTTCCGGCGGCAGGCCGACCTTGTCGAGCAGCCAGTCGACGCGCGCCTGCGCTTCGCTGCCGCTCGCGACGCCGTGCACGAGCAGCGGCTCCATGATCGAGAAGCCGACGGTCAGGCGCGGGTTCAGCGACGCGAACGGGTCCTGGAAGATGAACTGGATGTTCCGACGCAGCGCCTGGAGGTCCGGGCCCTTCAGCGCGCTGATGTCGCGGCCGTCGAATTCGATCGAGCCGCTTTGCGATTCGACGAGACGCAGCAGCGAACGGCCGGTGGTCGACTTGCCGCAGCCCGATTCGCCGACGAGCGCGAGCGTCTCGCCCGCGCGCAGCTCGAAGCTCACGCGCTCGACCGCATGCACGTATTGCGACACGCGGCCGAACACGCCGCTCTTCACCGGAAAGCGCGTGACGAGATCGCGCACGCGCAGGATCGGCGGCGCGGCATGATCGACGGGCGGCTGCGCGTCGTTCGCCGCGGACGCCGTCGTCGCGGCCGTGGCCGTCGCGTTCGTGCCGTCCACCTTCAACAGCGGGAATTTCTCCGGTGCGTCGGTGCCCTGCATCGAGCCGAGCCGCGGCACGGCCGCGAGCAGCGCGCGCGTGTAGCGATGCGCGGGCGTCGCGAAGATGCGGTCCGACTCGCCCTCCTCGACCTTCTCGCCGCGATACATCACGAGCACGCGATCGGCCACTTCGGCCACCACGCCCATGTCGTGCGTGATGAAGATCACGCCCATGTTCATTTCGTCCTGCAGCCCGCGCACCAGTTGCAGGATCTGCGCCTGGATCGTCACGTCGAGCGCGGTCGTCGGCTCGTCGGCGATCAGCAGCGCGGGCCGGCACGACAGCGCCATCGCGATCATCACGCGCTGTCGCATCCCGCCCGACAACTGGTGCGGATAACGTGCGAACACGCGGCGCGCTTCCGGGATGCGCACGAGATCGAGCAGCCGCAGCGCTTCCGCGCGGGCTTCGGCCGCGCTCTTCGACTGGTGCAGCGCGATCGCCTCGCTGATCTGGTCGCCGACCGTAAACACCGGGTTCAGCGACGTCATCGGCTCCTGGAAGATCATCGCGATGTCCGCACCACGGATACCGCGCATCGTCGCGGCGCTCGCCCGCGCGAGATCGACCAGCGCGCCGCCACGGCGCCGGAACGCGATCCGGCCGCTGGTGATCTCGCCGCCGCCGTGCTCGACGAGCCGCATCAGCGCGAGCGACGTGACCGACTTGCCCGAGCCCGATTCACCGACGATCGCGAGCGTCTCGCCGCGATCGACGTGAAACGACACGTTGCGCACCGCGTCGAACGTCGCGTTCTCGCGGCGGAACGTGACCGACAGGTCGTCGACGGCCACCACGCGCTGCTCGGGCAACGTCAGGGGCGACGGGTTACGGCTCGAAGTCATGGCTCTCTCCTCGTGCGATCCGCAATCAGGCCGCATCGTCGCGGTAGATGCCGACGACCGGCGCTTCACCGACGCGCGCGTAGCCGCGGTACATCCCTTCGGTGTTGAACGGCATCGCGACGTTGCCCTGGGCGTCGACCGCGATGATCCCGCCGCGGCCCGCGAGGCGCGGCAGCTTGTTCATCACGACGTCGTGCGCGGCGTCCGCGAGCGACGCGCCGCGATACGCGATCTGCGCGGCCACGTCATGCGCGGTCGCGAGCCGGATGAACATCTCGCCGGTGCCCGTCGCGGAGACGGCGCAGGTCGCGTCGTCCGCATAGCAGCCGGCGCCGATGATCGGCGAATCGCCGACGCGCCCCGGCTGCTTGTTCGTGATGCCGCCCGTCGACGTCGCCGCCGCGATATGGCCGTGCACGTCGCACGCGACCGCGCCGACCGTGCCGTGCTTGCGGTCCGGATCGAGCGGCTCGGCGGGTTGCGCGGCGCCGCCGAACGCGAAGCTGGCCGCATCGTGGTCGAGCATCATGCCGGCCGCCGCGCGCGCCTTGACCCACTGCGCATGCCGCGCCTCGGTGTCGAAGTAGCCGGGTTCCGCGAGTTCGAGCCCTTGCGCGGCCGCGAACGCATCGGCGCCCGCGCCGGCGAACAGCACGTGCTCGCTCGCCTCCATCACGCGCCGCGCGGCGAGCACCGGATTGCGTACGCGCGTCGCGCAGCAGATCGCGCCGGCGCCGAGCGTCGCGCCGTCCATGACCGCCGCGTCGAGTTCGTGCTTGCCTTCGGCCGTATAAACGGCGCCGCGCCCGGCGTTGAACAGCGGACAGTCTTCGAGCATGCGCACCGCGACGGTCACCGCGTCGAGCGCGCTGCCGCCGTCGGCCAGCACTTGCTGCGCGGCCTGCAGGATCGCGGTGAGTTCGGCGCGGTACCGACGTTCGGTGTCGGTATCCATTGCTTCGCGCAGGATCGTGCCTGCGCCGCCGTGAATCGCGACGATCGCGGGTGAAGTCATGATTTTTTCGGACGTGGGGAAGAAGGGTTGGCGGCCGGCAGCGCCGCTTGCGGCTGCACGAGCCACGGCAGCAGGAATTCAGTCATCTCGGCGGCGGATTTCGCGGACCGGTGCGTGCGCAGCGCGACCGCATCGATCAGCGCCTCGATCATCGTGAGCACGGCCGCTTCCGACGTGGCCGCGAAACGCCGCTCGGCCTTCACGTACAGGTTCAGCGACGCGATCGGCGCGAGCGGCGATTGCGGGCCGTCGGAGATGCCGAGCACGCGCGCGCCGCGCGCCGCCGCACGACGCGCCAGCTCGATCGTGTCCTTCACGTAGCGCGGAAACGCGAGCGCGATCACGAGATCGCGCGAATCGGCCGTGTACAGGCGTCGCGCCGCATGCGAAGGCCCGCCGAGCAGCGCGAGCGACTGCACGCTGTCATGGCAGACGGACAGGCCATGCTCGATCAGCCCGGCGAGGAACGCGCTCGACCCGGCGCCGAGAATCAACACGCGCCGCGCGCCGACGATCGCCTCGACCGCCGCCTCGACATCGGCCGCGTCCAGTTGCGCGCGCGTGTTCTCGATGTTGGCGACAGCCTGGTCGAATACCGCATCGATCCAGACTGCGCCGCGTACGCCGGATTCCTGCTCCTGCGCGGAACGCAACCGCTCGACCGGCCCGAGCGTGGCCTCGAAGCCGCGCACGAGCGCCGCGCGCATCGCCGGATAGCCGTCGAAACCGAGCGCCTTCGCGAAGCGGTTCGCGGTCGCGATCGACGCATTCACGGCCTGCGCGAGCTCGTCGATCCGCATCGTCGCCGCGCGAAACGGGTTCGCGAGCACGAATTCGCCCATGCGCCGGTGAATCGGCGTCATCAACGGCATCGCCGACGCGATCCGCTCGGCGATCGCGGGTTCGTCGTGACTGACATCGGGCGGAACGAGAGGCGTCATGCGAAGGGTTGTTGCAAGGTTCGATGAAAATGAATTTACACAATCTCCCGACTGAAAAGAAATAAATTTTCATCAGGGTTTGTTGCGCCTCAACCGGCGTCCGTCGACCGTGCGGACGATCGTTCGGCCCCGCCCCACGGGCCTTTGACGGGCGATCGCCCTGCGTCGCCGCTCACGGTCGCCATCCGGTCATCGGGAAAACCCCGAGTACGTTCGTTCGAATGCAGATTCACGTTGACCGGATTCGCATTCGAACATAGGATGTTCGAAAATGATCAGTCGTCAGATAACATTGCAGCTCTGTGACGACGAAATGTTCGCTCGAACACCGTGATTTCGATATGAATCGGTAAAACCGGCGCACATCAAGATCGGACATCGTACGAGCCAAAACGAAACGAGCCATTCCGACGGATGGCCCTCATGGACCGGGCAGGCGCCGCGCGCCGCCCTCCCTGACAGGAGACAGCAGTGAAGACAGTCAAGGCGTTGCGCTGGTGGATCATCGTGCTCGTGTGTCTCGGCACGATCCTCAACTACCTCGCACGGAATTCCCTCGCGGTGCTCGCGCCCGAACTCAAGCAGGTGTTCGCGATCTCGACGCAGCAGTACTCGTACATCGTCGGCGCGTTCCAGATCGGCTACACGATCATGCAGCCGGTGTGCGGCTTCATCGTCGACCTGATCGGGCTGCGGCTCGGCTTCGCGCTGTTCGCGATGCTGTGGTCGGTGGTCGGCGTCGCGCACGGCTTCGCATCGGGCTGGCTGTCGCTCGGCATCCTGCGCGGCTTTCTGGGCCTGTTCGAGGCCGCCGCGATTCCGTCGGGGATGAAGGCCGTCGCCGAATGGTTTCCCGATCGCGAGAAATCCGTCGCGGTCGGCTACTTCAACGCGGGCACGTCGCTCGGTGCCGCGATCGCGCCGCCGCTCGTCGTATTCATCTCGATGCGCTTCGGCTGGCAGGCCGCGTTCATGGTCACCGGCGCGCTCGGCTTCCTGTGGGCCGCGCTCTGGTACACGCAGTACCGGTCCCCGGCCGACCATCCGCGCCTCACGTCGCAGGAACGCACGCTGATCCGCGACGGCCAGGCGACGATGCCGCCGGTGTCGAAGCGCCGCATCCGCGACGTCGTCACCGCGCGGCGCTTCTGGGCGATCGCGCTGCCGCGCTTCTTCGCGGAACCCGCATGGCAGACCTTCAGCTTCTGGATTCCGCTGTACCTCGCGACCGAGCGCCACATGCCACTCACGCAGATCGCGGTATTCGCGTGGATGCCGTTTCTCGCGGCCGACCTGGGCGGCATCGCGGGCGGCTACCTGTCGCCGTACCTCGCGAATCGCTTCAAGCTGCCGCTCGTGTGGTCGCGCGTCGCCGGCGTCGCGCTCGGCGCGGTGCTGATGCTCGGGCCGGCGATGATCGGGCTCGTGTCGTCGCCGTACACGGCGATTGCGCTGTTCTGCGTCGGCGGCTTCGCGCACCAGATGATCTCCGCGCTCGTCAACACGCTGTCGGCCGACGTGTTCGATCCCGAGGAAGTCGGCACCGCGAGCGGCTTCGCCGGGATGGCCGCGTGGATCGGCGGCCTCGGCTTCTCGCTGCTGGTCGGTGCGCTCGCCGACAAGATCGGCTATGCGCCGCTGTTCGCGTGCCTCGGGCTGTTCGACATCATCGGCGTCACGCTGCTCGCGCTGCTGATCCGCGGGCAGTCGAAGCAGGAACGCCTGCTCGCGCAGCACGCCTGACCTCCGTTTTCACCAGGAATCGCATTTATGACTTCGCTCCTTCATCCGCCCGTGTTCCGCGTCGCCAGCCACCATGCGAACCGCGTGCTGCTCGCGTCCGATACCGGCGCCACCGTCGAAATCTTCGTGCTCGAGGACGACGTCGTGCGCGTGCGCGTGCTGCCCGACGCGACGGCGCGCACCCCGCGCACGTGGACGATCGCACCCGGTCTCGACGACGTGCCGCTCGACGGGCGCGACCGCCTCGACCTGAGCGGCTTCGCGCTGCCCCACTACGACTTCGTCGAAGACGACGACGGCGTGCGGATCGAAACCGCGCAGGTCCGGCTCACGGTGCGCCGACAAGGCGGCCATTGCACGTGGTCGATGCGCGACGCGAACAGCGCATGGCGCGTCGCGCTCGCCGACCGCGCGACGCAGGCATACAACTTCGGCTGGTGGGACGATCGCGCGTATCACTACGTCGCCCGCGAGCGCGGCGACAAGGTGTTCGGCCTCGGCGAACGCGCGGGCGAACTCGACCGCACGGGCGCCCGCTTCGAGATGCGCAACATCGACGCGATGGGCTACAGCGCGAAAAGCACGGACCCGCTGTACAAGCACATCCCGTTCTACATCACGTGGTCGCCCGATGCGTGCCAGGGCTTCGGGCTGTTCTACGACACGCTGTCCGACTGCTCGTTCGACATGGGCCGCGAGCTCGACAACTACCACGGGCTCTATCGCTATTTCGTCGCCGAGCACGGCGATCTCGACTACTACTTCATCGCATCGCCCGCTACGCCGCTCGCGGCCGCGCGACGCTTCACGTGGCTGACCGGGCGCCCCGCGCGCACGCCGAAATGGGGGCTCGGCTATTCGGGCTCGACGATGAGCTATACCGACGCGCCGGACGCGCAGCAGCAGATGAACCAGTTCGTCGAGCAGTGCGACGCGCACGACATCCTGTGCGATTCGTTCCACCTGTCGTCGGGCTATACGTCGATCGGCGCGAAGCGTTACGTGTTCAACTGGAACCGCGACAAGTTTCCGGATGCGAAAGGCTTCGTGCAGCACTATCGCGACCACGGCATCCGCCTGTGCGCGAACATCAAGCCGTGCCTGCTGCGCGACCATCCCGCCTTCGACGACGCCGCGCAGCGCGGGCTGCTGATCCGTTCCGCGTCGGGCGAGCCCGCATGGGTGCAGTTCTGGGACGAGGTCGGCGCGTACATCGACTTCACGCAGCCGGACGCGTATCGCTGGTGGCAGGAGCAGGTCACGTCGGCGCTGCTGGAATACGGAATCGATTCGACCTGGAACGACAACAACGAATACGAGATCTGGTCGCCCGACGCGATCGCGCACGGCTTCGGCCAGCCGTTTCCGGCGCGCGAAGCGAAGGTGCTGCAGACAATGCTGATGATGCGCGCGTCGCGCGACGCGCAGCGCACGCATGCGCCGGCGCGGCGGCCGTTCCTCGTGTCGCGCTCCGGCGGCGCCGGCATGCAGCGCTACGTGCAGACCTGGTCGGGCGACAACTACACGTCGTGGGAGACGCTGCGCTACAACCTGAAGATGGGCCTCGGGCTCGCGCTGTCGGGCGTGTCGAACATCGGCCACGACATCGGCGGCTTCTCCGGCCCCGCGCCGTCGCCCGAATTGCTGCTGCGCTGGGTGCAGTTCGGCATCTTCATGCCGCGCTTCAGCATTCATTCGTGGAACGACGACGGCACCGTCAACGAACCGTGGATGTACCCGGAGATCACCGCGCAGATCGCGTCGCTGATCAAGCAGCGCTACCGGCTGCTGCCCTACCTCTATCACCTGCTGTGGCTATCGACGACGCGCTACGAGCCCGTGCTGCGGCCGACCCTCGCCGATTTCCCCGGCGATGCCCGCTGCTACGACGCGTGCGACGACATGATGCTCGGCGACGCGCTGCTGGTCGCGCCGGTCGTCGATCCCGGCCAGACCGAACGCACGGTGTACCTGCCGTCGGGCGCCCGCTGGACATGCTGTGCGAGCGCGCAGTCGTTCGACGGCGGCGCGAGCGTGACGCTGCCCGCGCCGCTCGACACGCCGGTGATGCTGCTGCGCGAAGGTCGCGTGCTGCCGTTGAACGTCGCCGACCAGCATTTCGGTGCGCGTGCCGACACGCGCGGCTTCCTCGTCGCACCGCGCATCGAAGACGGCGTCGCGTACGGCGAATGCGTGGAGGACGACGGCGAGACGGAAGCGTGGCGCGACGGCGAATACGGACTATGGCGCATCGAGACCGGCCGCGAGGCGTCGGGCGTGCTCGGCGTGTCGGTCCGCTGGGACGGCCGCCCGGCGCGCCCGGCCGACCGCGTCGAGATCCTGCTGTCCGCGTCGCTGCAAGGCCCGGTCGCCGTGCGCGGCGCGCGCGTCGAGCAGGATGCACGGGACGGCGCGTGGCGCCGCCTCGTCGTCGCGTTCGACCACTGAACCACTGAAGCCAACGCGATCAGGCGGGCCGTTCGCGCGGCCCGCCGCCTGCCACAGAGGAGGCATTCAACCTCCCGCCCCGTTGAAAAGATGAAGCACCCCGGAGATCGACAATGAAAGCACCCGTCAACCGTTATGCAATCCTGATTTTATCGGGCGCGTCGCTCGGCGTGACCGCCGCCCATGCGCAGAGCAGCGTCACGCTGTACGGCGTCGTCGACGATTCGCTCGCGTACGTGAACAACCAGCAAGGGCACTCGAACATCTACCTGCGCGACGGCAACCTGTATGCGTCGAAGTTCGGGTTGCGCGGCGACGAGGATCTCGGCGGCGGCACGCATGCGATCTTCGACCTGCAGGCCGGCTTCAACCTGAATACGGGCGCGCAGGCCGCCGCCGGCACGATGTTCAATCGCCAGGCCTTCGTCGGCCTGCGCAACGCGAGCTACGGCACGGTGACGGCCGGCCGCCAGTACACGCCCTACTTCCTGTTCGTCGGCCCGTACGCATCGAGCAGCTGGCTGACCGGCGCGACCGGCGCGCATCCCGGCGACATCGACGGCCTCGACACGACGATTCGCGTGAACAATTCGGTTACCTATACGTCGCCGACCTTCGCCGGGCTGACCGCGAGCGCGATGTACGCATTCGGCGGCATTGCCGGTGCGACCGGCAAGGGCAACACGTTCAGCGCCGCGCTGCGCTACGCGAACGGGCCGATCGGGATCGCGGCCGGCTATCTGCGGATCAACAGCTCGGGCTCTTCCGTGGGCTTCCTGAATCCGGCCACCGCGTCGTCGGGCAGCTTCGCGGTGTCCGTGCTGAACCAGGGCTACCTGACCGCGAAGGCCGTCGAGCAGATCGCGGCGGCCGGCAACTACACGCTCGGCGACCTGACGATGGGGCTCAACTATTCGAACGTGAAGTATCTGCCCGGCAACGGCTCGGCCTTCACCGATACGGCCGTGTTCAATACCTACGGCGCACTCGCCGCGTACCGCTTCACGCCGACGTTCTCGGTGGCCGGCGCATTCGCGTACACGCTCGCATCGAAGGCGAACGGCGTCGCGAACGCGGCCCGCTATCAGCAGTACTCGCTGAAGGAGTCGTACAGCCTGTCGAAACGCACGACGCTCTACGCGCTGCAGGCGTACACGCATTCGAGCGGGCGGACGCTCGGCGCGCAAGGCGCCGGCCACATCGTCGACGCGGCGCCGATCGTCGGCGATTCGCAGCAGCTCACGCCGTCGACGACGCACGGCCAGTTCGTCGGCATGGCCGGGATCGCGGTCACGTTTTGAACCCGCCCGACGGCGCCTTCCGCGCGCCGTCTTCTACCTGGACGCCAGGACGCTGCGCATGCCGTGCGCGCCGTCCGGGTGTCCGATATGCGTTCGCCGCGGCGTTTTTCCCGGCCTCGCCGGCCCGCCGCACGCACCGCGCGGGTTTTCTCGCTCGCCCCGATACCTTACAATTCGTCAGGTTTACCCTTCTGCATGCTCTCTTCTTGCAGTCCTGACACCGCGGTACACTCGACGCACGCCGTATCAGGGTCCGACGCGCACCACGCGCCGGGCGGCGTCGCGCCTCGTTGCACCCACAACTGGATACCCGCCATGCCGGATTCCCGTCCCTCGCCCCGCACGACATTCAAGCCGCAGGTCGTTCTGCCCGCGCTCGTCGTGATCGGCGCGCTGCTCGTCGTGTGCGCACTGCGCCCGAGCGAAGCCGGCGCGCTGTTCTCCGCCGGCCAGCAATGGGTCATCGCACGGTTCGACTGGTTCTACGTGCTCGCCGTCACCGGCTTCCTCGTGTTTCTCGTGCTGATCGCCGCCAGCGATTTCGGCAACATCCGGCTCGGCCCCGACGATGCCGAACCCGAATTCAGCTTCGTGTCGTGGACGGCGATGCTGTTCGCGGCCGGCATGGGCATCGGCCTGATGTACTTCGGCGTCGGCGAGCCGATGCAGCATTTCCTGAAGCCGCCGACCGTCGACCCCGGCACGTCCGCCGCCGCGCGCGAGGCGATGCTGATGACCTTCTTCCACTGGGGTTTCCATGCGTGGGCAATCTACGGGCTGATGGGGCTCGTGCTCGCGTACTTCGGCTTTCGCTACAACCTGCCGCTGACGCTGCGCTCGGGGCTGTATCCGGTGCTGCGCGAGCGCATCAACGGCTGGATCGGCCACACCGTCGATGCGTTCGCGCTGGTCGGCACGGTCGCCGGGATCGCGACGACGCTCGGCTACGGCGTGATGCAGTTGAGCGCCGGCCTGCATACGGTCGCCGGCTGGGACACGGGCAGCAACGTGTTCCGCGTCGGGCTCGTCGCGGTGGTCGTGATCCTCGCGGGCGTGTCGGCCGCGACCGGTCTCGACAAGGGCGTGCGCCGGTTGTCCGAGCTGAACCTGCTGCTCGCGTTCCTGCTGCTCGCCTTCGTCGTGGTCGCGGGCCCGACCGCGTTCCTGTTGCGCGCGCTCGGCGACAACATCGGCCAGTACCTGTCGAGCCTCGTCGACCTGTCGTTCCGCACCTATGCGTACGCACCGCCGCGCGAGGAAGGCTGGTTCGGGGGCTGGACGATCCTCTACTGGGCGTGGTGGGTGTCGTGGTCGCCGTTCGTCGGCATGTTCATCGCGCGCATCTCGCGCGGCCGCACGATCCGCCAGTTCGTGATCGGTGTGCTGCTCGTGCCGACCGCATTCAATCTCGTCTGGATGACCGTGTTCGGCAACAGCGCGATCTGGCTCGATACGCACGCCGCGGCCGGCGCGCTCGCGCAGACGGCGACCAACGTCGATGCGCTGCTGTTCCGCTTCTTCGATTTCCTGCCGTTGCCGCAACTGCTGTCGATCGTCGCGATCGTGCTGATCGCGGTGTTCTTCGTCACGTCCGCCGATTCGGGCGCGTTCGTGATCGATCAGATCGCGACGCGCGGCAGCGCGCATTCGCCGGTCTGGCAGCGGCTGTTCTGGGCTGCGCTGCTCGGCGTGACGGCCGCGGTGCTGCTCGTCGCGGGCGGGCTGGGCGCGCTGCAGGCGATGACGCTGATCGCCGCACTGCCGGTCGCCATCATCATGCTCGCGCTCTGCTATGGGCTGTGGCGCGGGCTCGCGGCCGATCGCGCGCACTATTCGCAGGACGTTGCGCCTGCAACGAGCTTCTGGACCGGTCAGCACTGGCGCCATCGCCTGACGCACATCCTGCGGCAGACGACCGAGGCCGAAGCGCGCCAGTTCATCGCGGAAACGGTCGAACCGGCGCTGCGCAAGGTCGCCGACGAGTTGCGCGCGAGCGGCGTCGATGCGCACGTACAGCACGACAGCGACGATGCGGTGCGGTTGACCGTGCCGACAGCCGAACATCGCGATTTCGTGTACGGCGTGCGCGTCACCGCGAAATCCGCAGCCGCGTTCCTGGTGCGCGAGACGGCCGAGCCGGACGAGGCGCGTGCGCACGTGTATGGCATCGTCACGTTCTTCGAGGATGGCCGGCTCGGCTACGACGTCGAATACCTGCGCGGCGACGAAGTGATCGCCGACGTGCTGCGCCAGTACGAACGCTACGTATCGCTCGCGGCAGACACCCGCACGCATCTGCTGAGCCGCGCGCCGGGGCACGCGACGGAGGCCGAATGAGCGGACTGCTGCAAAGCCGCGCGGTCGACGTCATCGCGCTCGGCACGCTCGCCATGCTGTACCTCGGCGGCGCCGGCATCGCGCTGTGGCGAATCCGCACCGCGGCGCCGCTCGGCAAGGTCTACTGGATCGTCTGCGCGGCACTGCTTGCCGGCGGCGCGGTCGCGATGGGCGGCAACCTGTCGCCGGTGCCGAACAGCGGCGAAATGCCGCCGGGTTTCGCACTCGGCGCCGAGGCCGTTCTGCTCGGGCTGGCGCTGGTCGCCGGTGGCTGCGCGTGGTTGATGCTGCGCGCGCGCAAACGCTGACGCACGCAGGTCGCGCAGCCCCAGCTTCGTCACGCGGGCACGGTCGCGTGCGGGGCGAACGGGCGGCCATGCCGTTCCTCATCCGCTGCTTCCACGCTATATGTCATGCGGACGGCGCGCGCGCCGTCACCAGCCAGCACGCCGCATCGAAGCGCACCTCGGCGCCGTGCACGTACCGCTCGAACGCCGCGCGCATCGTGTCGATCAAGCGCCGCCGCGTCGCCTCGTCCGTCTCCAGCAACGCAAGGCCCACCGGGCCCAGCCGCGCGAGGTAGTCGTCCAGTTCGGACGTCGGTAGCATGCACGCCCGGTCGACCGGCTCGATCGCAACGTCGGCCCAGCCGCTGTCCGACAGCACCGACGCGATCCGCTGCCGGTCGCCGAACGCGAACTGTCCGGGCACGCCCGACTGCCGCGCGGGCAGGCTCGGCAGCAACGGCGCGGCTGCCCGCTCGGCCGTCGTCATGAACGGGTTGTCGGCCGCGCCGCGCCACGCGACGAACCGCATCGGCGCGCCCGGCCGCGCCGCCTGCCGCAGGTTCGCGAACGCGCGTACCGGGTCGTCGAAGAACATCACGCCGAGGCGCGACACGATCAGGTCGACGCTCGCCGGCTCGAACACGTGCGTCTGCCCGTCTGCGCACACGAACCGGGCGCGCAGGCCGGTGCGTTCGGCACGCGCCCGGGCGGCGTCGATCATTCGAGCCGAAATGTCGATGCCCGTGCACTGCGCGTTCGCGCCGAGCCGCCGCGCGATCGCGAGCGTGACCGCACCCGTGCCGCAGCCGACGTCGAGCACGCTGCTGGCAGACGACGCTGCCGCGCCATCCGCCAACAGCGTTTCGAACGGCTCGAACATCCGGTCCAGCAGCGCCTGCGCATCGACCCATGCGCGCCCCGACGGACCGTTCCATAGCGCGGATTGCGCTTCATTGGGCCGGTTGGCTTCCATCGTCGATCCCCTTCCGTTTCATTGATCACGAACCGGACTGTGCTGCTTCAAGCCGGCTTGAAGTCAAGGACTGCCGGTATGCGCCCCGTCACGCCCCGTTTTCACATTTCTTACATTCGCGCTGCGTATCGTTGACGACTTTCCTACGGTGCCTGCCCCTCCCATGCGACGATTCCTCACGCGCGGCCTGCTCGTGCGCTGCGCTCCCCTTGCTGCCCTCGCCGCGCTGTCCGCGTGCTCGAATCACATCGATACGCCGGACGATCCGGCCAGCGCGTCGGCCAACGTCCGGGCCGCCTGGGTCGAGATCGGCGATGCGAACCAGGCGATCGCGCGCGTGATCACCAACTACACGCCCGCGTCGGCCGGCGATCCGTTGTGCCCGCAACTGACCGTCGACGGCAAGGTCTCGCGCATGGCGCTGCGCGTGGGCGCCGCGACCGTCGCCCAGCGGCCGACCGCCAGCGACCCCGCCGATTCGAAACCGTCGAGCTTCCCGGTGTCCGTCTGCGAAACCACGCTGCCGGCCGGCGCGCAGGCGGCGAGCGTCGCGGGCCGCACGCTGCCGCTGCCCAAAGCGCAGCCGCAGCGCATCGCGATCATCGCCGACACCGGCTGCCGAATGAAGAAGGCCGACAACGCATGGCAGGCATGCAACGATGCCGCGGTTTGGCCGCTCGACACGATCGCGGCCAGCGTCGCGAAGCTGTCGCCCGATCTCGTGCTGCACGTCGGCGACTACCACTATCGCGAGAACGCGTGCCCGCCCGATATCGCCGGCTGCAAGGACAGCCCGTGGGGCTACGGCTGGGATACGTGGCAGGCCGACCTATTCCGCCCGGCCGCGCCCTTGCTCGCGAAGGCGCCATGGGTCGTCGTGCGCGGCAATCACGAGGAATGCGCACGTGCGGGCCAGGGCTGGTTCCGCTTCCTCGACCCGCGCCCGTATTCGGCCGCACGCTCGTGCGACGATCCGGCCAACGACAACAACGCGAACTATTCGGAACCCTATGCGGTGTCGCTCGGCAGTGGCTCGCAGGTGATCGTGTTCGACACCGCGAAGGTCGGCCGCACGCCGCTGAAGACCACCGACGCGCAGTTCGGCATCTACCAGAAGCAGTTCCAGACGGTCGCGGCGCTCGCGTCGAAGGCCGGCATCACGACGACGATCTTCACGAACCATCATCCGATCCTCGCGTTCGCGCCGATCGCCGGCAGTACGCCCGCGCCGGGCAACCTCGCGCTGCAGTCGGTGATGTCGAGCCTCAACGCACAGGCGTACTACCCGCCGGGCGTGCACGTCGCGCTGCACGGCCACGTGCACGATTTCCAGGCGATCAACTTCTCGTCCGGGCACCCGGCGACGATCGTGTCCGGCAACGGCGGCGACAACCTCGACGTCGCGCTGCCCGACCCGTTCCCGGCCGGCCTGACGCCCGCGCCGGGCGCGGTGATCGAACGGCTGTCGCACAACAACAGCTTCGGCTTCCTGATCATGGAGCGCAACGCCGCGCCGGCGACGGGCTGGACGTTCCATGCGTATTCGGCGGCCGGCAAGCGGCTGGCGTCGTGCAATCAGTCGGGCCGGACGCTCGCCTGCGACAAGACGGGGTTCATCGCGCCGTGACGGAAGAAGTTCGATGCGACGGCCGCGGCAAGCGTGGCCGGCAGACGCTGCACACGCTTGCCGCCACCGTGCTCGCCGGCCTGACGCTCGCGGTTCACGCCGCGCCGGCCGAAACGGTGCTGCTCCCCGGCGCGCCGCCGTCGCGCGTCGTCGACACGATCGGCAACGGCACGCCGCAGGTGACGGGCAAGATCGATGCGGCCACCGCGCGCTTCGCGCCGGACCCGACGCTCGTCGCGCTCGGCCGCCGGATCTTCTTCGACCCGCGGCTGTCCGAGCCGCGCGGCATGTCGTGCGCGGGCTGCCACGATCCGGGCCGCGCGTTCGCGCCGACACTGTCGGCCGCATCGCTCGTGGGGCCCGGCGTGCCGGAAGGCAGCCGGCCCGGACGCTTCAGCCAGCGCAATGCGCCGTCGCTGCTGTATGTGCGCTACGTGCCGCGCCGCCACTTCTACCAGGACGACGATGCGCCCGCGCCGTCGCCGTTCGGCGGCCTGTTCAGCGACGGTCGCGCGGATACGCTCGCCGAACAGATCCGCGGACCGCTGTTCGATCCGAACGAGATGAACAACCGGTCGCCGGCCGCGCTGCTGCGCAAGGTCGATGCGACCGAACTCGCGCCCGATCTCGCCGCGCGCTTCGGCGCGCCGGTGCGGCGCGATCCCGAGCAACTGGTGCGCGCGCTGGGCGCGGCCGTCGAAGCCTATCTGCAGAGCGACGAGATGGCGCCGTTCACGTCGCGCTTCGACGCATTCCTGCGCACGCGCAAGCCGCTCGCGCCGGCCGAGATGCGCGGCCTCGCGCTGTTCCGGAATCCGGACAAGGGCAATTGCATGACCTGCCATACGCTGTCGGACACGTCGAGCCGTCCGGAACGCTCGCTGTTCACCGATTTCGGCTACGACGCGATCGCCGTGCCGCGCAACCGCGCGCTGCCGGCCAACCGCGATCCGCGCCATTTCGACAATGGGCTGTGCGACACCGCGCGCCGGCTGCGCTGGCCCGAGCCGACGCAATGGTGCGGCTACCTGCGCACGCCGGGGCTGCGCAACGTCGCGCTCAAGCAGACGTTCATGCACAACGGCGTGTTCACGACGCTGCGCGACGCGGTCGCGTTCTACAACACGCGTTCGACCGATCCCGGCTTCTGGTATCACGGCGCCCAGACGTTCGACGACGTGCCGGCCGCCTATCGCGGCAACATCAACGTGAATTCGACGCCGATGAACCGCCGGCCCGGCACGCCGCCCGCGCTGACCGACGCGGAAATCGACGACATCGTCGCGTTCCTCGGCACGCTGACCGACGCGCGCTATACCGGCCGGGCCGCGCCTGCCGCCTCTGCGCTTCCCGCCGCCCGGGTCGCGCGCACCGCCGCGCCGGTGCGCTGACCCTGGCCGAACGGCCAGCCGACGCGCCCGCGCTTGCGGTTCACTCAAACACTGGTTATATTTCCAGTACTGTATTTATGAACAGTGAGGTGCGCGATGGAACATCTGGTCCGTATCGTCAACGAAACCGATCGTCAAGTGCTGGCGTGGCTGCGTGCCCAGGTCGGCGATGCCCGCGTCGAGCGCGCGGCGCGTCAGCTCGGGCATACGCGCAAGCCCTTTCCGTCCGCCGTGTGCCGGTATCTGGGCATGAGCGCGCCGGCCACGCTGCGCCCGGCCCCCGCCCGGCCGCGCGCGGCACGCGATTTCTCGGTCGGCGATCGTTATCTGTCGCTGATCCGCCAGCACCTCGCCACGCATTCGGTCGGCCGATGAAGTGGCGGCGGCTTGCCGCTTCGGTACCGCGTCCGGCCGGAGCACTCGCGTATTCGGAAATCCGGCCCGCTGCCGCCGTCGCGCTTACGCGGCCGCCATGGCTTCCCGTACGAGGCAGCCGAGTGTGTCGAACGCCGCCTCGTGCGCCGCATCGAATACGCGCGTACAGGCAAGCCGGATATAGCCGTCGAAACGGTCCGAATTGGAGAAGATCGAACCGGGCGCGATCTTGACGCCATGCGCCAGCGCGGCGTCGAACAGCGCATCGGAGCGCACGCCTGCCGGCAACGCGATCCACAGCAACATCCCGCCCGGCGGCTGATTCATCCGCGTGCCGGCCGGGAAATGCCGCGCAATCGCGTCGATCGTCACGTCGCGCTGCACGCGCAACTATTCGCGAAACCGGTGCAGGTGTCGATCGAATGCGCCCCCAGCACGCGCGCCCCTGCATCACCGCCCGGTTCGCCGACGCTCGATCCACTCGAACAACGCCATCCCGGCCAGCATCGCGACGACGAACCCGATCCCCTTGGCCGACCCGAAGCCGATCGACACGATCGCGGGCCCCGGGCAGAACCCGGCAATTCCCCAGCCGATGCCGAATACCGCACTTCCTGCAACGAGGCGCACGGTAATCGCCCGCGATGCCGGCAACTGCATCGGCAGGCCGAGCCACGACCGTGTCCGGCGCTTCGCCCACGCAAACGCGAACACGGCGACGCCGATCGCGCCCGCCATCACGAACGCGAGCGACGGATCCCAGCGGCCCGCCAAGTCGAGAAAACCGAGCACCTTCTGCGGATTGGCCATGCCCGACACGATGAGGCCGACGCCGAACAGCAGCCCCGCCAGAAACGCGAATCCTGCCTGCATGTCAGCCTCCCGGCACGTGCAGCCGCACGAAGACGATCGCGAAGCCCGCGACCATGAAGGTTGCCGTGGCGACCACCGAACGCAACGCCCCGCGCGATATCCCGCATACGCCGTGACCGCTCGTGCAGCCGCCCGCGTACCGCGTGCCGATTCCCACCAGCAGCCCGGCCGCCAGCAATTCTGGCCAATTGGCGTCGACCTGCGGCGTCAGATCGCTCGCGACGAAACGCATCGCGATGGGCGCTGCGATCAACCCGGCGACGAACGCGGCGCGCCAGCCGCGCTCCGCGCCGCCCGCCGTCGGCAAGCCGCCCACGATCCCGCTGATACCGGCAATCCGGCCGTTGAACGCGACGAGCCACGCTGCCGCGAGCCCGATCAGCACGCCGCCGGCCAGCGACAGCCAGGGCGTGAAATGAAGCGCATCAACCTGCATCGCGCGCCTCCTTCGCGGTCGCCCCGCAAAACTGTTCGTACAGCACGCCCATCACCGCGATCACGGCCGGACTGTCGAGCGAATAGCGGATGGACTTGCCTTCGCGGCGCGTACGGACCAGCGCGTTGTCCCGCAACACGCCGAGCTGCTGCGACAGCGTCGGTTGACGGATGTCGAGTCGCGCCTCGAGATCGCTCACGCTGCGCTCGCCCTGCGACAGTTCGCACAGCAGCAGCAGCCGGTCGGGATTCGACATCACCTTGAGGAGCGCGCACGCCGATTCGGCGGCGGCGCGCATCTGATCGAGGCCGGGCAACCCGGCGGGAAGATCGTCGTTCATCGGGGCGGGATACGATTAAAGAACTAATATTATATAATTTTATATATTGTTGTATCCCGCTGACTTGCCGGATCGGCAATCCGGCCGCCCCTTCCTTCTGTCAGGCCCGCTTGCCCGCCAACCTATCGCCGGCTGCCGCGCGTACCGCACCGGCGTGAACCACGCCGAGCGCCAGCATCGCGACCGCCGCGATCACGCATCGTGCGGTAACAACGGCGAACGCGGTCGACAGCATCGCGTCGCCGATCCGAAGTGGAGGAAGAGTAAAAGACGCGGCCCGGCCTGAACCGGGCCGCTTCACCGCGACGCTGCACGCGTCACGCGCGGTCGCAGGATTCCGTGCCGTCGAGCATCAGCGTGCCGACCCGCGCGGGCACGAGCGGCATGCGCGGCGCCGGCGGCGTCCAGCCGAACAACGCCTGCGCGGCCGCGCCGCACACGCGGCCCTGGCACGCGCCCATCCCGCAACGCGACTGCAGCTTGGCGGCCGTCCAGCCCGGTTCCTGTGCGACCGCATCGAACCGCACGTCTTCGCAACGACACAGCAGCGTGTCGGGCCGGGCAAGCCGGCGAATCGGTTCGCGGATCGCGAAGCGCTCGCGTACGGCGTCCGCGAACGCCTGCCAGTGCGCGCGGCGTGCAACCAGCGCGGCCAGTCGTTCGGTCTGCCCGGTCGCCGCATAGCCGGCAATCTCGCCTTCGACCATCGCCAGCTCGCTGCCGCCGACGCCCGTGCACTCGCCCGCCGCGAAATACCCTTCGCGGCTCGTGCGCTGGTGCGCATCGACCGCCACCGCGCCGTTGTCGATCCGGCAGCCGAGATGACGCGGCAGCACGGTGTTCGGCACGAGGCCGAAGCCGCACGCGAGCCGGTCGCAGTCGACGTCGAATTCGCGATCGCCGTGACGGATCCGCACGCGTTCGAGCCGCTTATCGCCGAATGCCTCGACGACGTGCGCAGCGGGCCGATACGCGGTCGTAACGAGCTTCGCGGCCTGCGCGAGCTTCGACGGCCAGCGCCACAGCCCCGCGCCGAAGCCGGCCACGTCGCCCCATGCAGCCTGTTCGAGCACGTGCGACACGCGCGCGCCGGCCTGCCGGGCCGTCGTCGCGCTGGCCAACAACAGGGGCCCGCTGCCCGCGATCACGGTGCGCTGCCCGCGCACGTCGAGCCCGTATTTGATCAGCGCCTGCAAACCGCCCGCGCCGGTCACGCCCGGCAGGGTCCAGCCCGGAAACGGCAGCAGCAGCTCGCGGGCGCCGCAGCAGAGAATCAGCGTCCGGAAATCGAGCAGCAGCCCGCGTTCGTCGTCTTCGAGCAGCAGCGTGCCGGGCTGCGTTTCGGCGACGATTCGGGTCGCCGCGAGGTGCGTGACGTTCGGCTGTCGCAGCACCGCGAGCCGTTCGGCGGCGGCCGGCGTCGGTACAGCCGCTGCCGGCTGCCGCCAGATCTGCCCGCCCGCACGCGGGTTGTCGTCGACGATCGCAACGGTCGCGCCGCTTCGCGCGGCGGCCCGCGCGGCCGACAGCCCGGCCGGACCCGCGCCGACGATCGCGACGTCGACGCTCAGTCGTTCCTGTTTCATCGCGTGCGCTCCACCTGCATGCCGTCGCGGCACAGCGTCTGGCACGCGAGCCGGCGGCGGCCGTCGATCGTCATCCGGCATTCCTGGCAGATGCCCATCCCGCAAAACGGCGCGCGCGCCGTGCCCGTGCACGACACGCGCGTCGTGTCGTCGCCGCTCGCCGCGACGACGGCCGCGACGGTCGCGCCGTCGGCCACCGTCAGCGCGCGGCCGTCCAGATGAATGATCATGTCAGCCTCCGCCGCCGGGCCGCGCCAAGGGCGTAGCAGGGAATTCGCAGAACATCGCTCTGCGCCTGCGTAGCCGGCCGGCTTTGCAAAGCCGGCCGTGGGCGGCTGACCGCCCCCTCGGGGGGAGCGTTGCATGGGACCGGAGTACGTGCTGAAGCGCCAACTCCGGTCGACAGCGAACAAAGTGAGCGTAGGGGTCGTTTCATGTCAGCGCTCCGGTGACGAGGGACGCGCTCAGGAAGCGTCCCGGCAAATACGGTTCGATATCGATGGGCGGCCGCTCGCCGGCCATCAGCGCGGCGACGAGCCGCGCGCTGCCCGGCGCGGTCGTCACGCCGAGGCCTTCATGCCCGACCGCGAGCCACACGCCCGGCCGCGCCGGGTGCTCGCCGAGCAGCGGCAGGCCGTCGGGGCTCGCGGAGCGGAAGCCGGTCCATGCGCGGATGCCGTTCAGGTCGGCCAGATCCGGCAGATAGCCGACCGCGCGGCGCAGCATCCGCGCGAGCACCGGCGGCTCCACCTGCGCGTCCTCGGTGTCGAACTGGCGCGACGAGCCGATCAGCAACTGGCCGGTCGGCCGCGGCTGCACGTTGAACGCGACGGACGTGCCGTCGCTTGCGTGCGCGCTCGCCGCATAGCCGAGCTCGACGAGCTGGTGCGACACGTGGCCCGGATAACGGTCGGTAATCAGCAGATGGCCCTTTTTCGGGCGCAGCGGCAGTTCGGGCAGCAGCGTACGCGCCGCGACGCCATTCGCGACGACCACACGCTCCGCGCGCAGCACGTCACCGCTCGCGAGCGTCACGCTCGGGCCGTCGATCGCGACGGCCCGCTCGCGGCGCAACGTGATGCGCGGCGCGCGCTGCAGCAGCCAGTTCGCGGTGACGGGCGCATAGAGGATCGCGTCGCCCGGAATCTTCAGCGCGCCGCCGAGGTCCGCGCGCAGCATCGGCTCCAGTCGCGCGAGCGCCGCCGCGTCGATCAGCTCGCCGGCCACGCCGTGGGCAGCGAGCGTCGCCTGCTTCGCGCGCGCCAGATCCATTTCGTGCGCATCGGCCGCGAGCCACAGCGTGCCGCAGTTGCGGTATGCGCAGCCGTCGGGCATCTCGCCGCTCAACGCGCGCCACAGTCCGATCGAGTAATGGCTCAGCGCAAGTTCGGCCGCGTTGTCGTCCATCGCGACGAGGTGCCCCATGCCCGCGCCGGTCGCGCCGCCGCTCGCGTCGTCGACGACTAGCACGCGCAGCCCGCGCTGCGCGAGTTCGTGCGCGCACGCCGCGCCGACGATGCCGGCGCCGATCACGACGACGTCGGTCTTCGTTTCGCTCACGACCCGATGCCCCAGCCGAACGGATCGTCTTCGTCGATCAGCAGCGTCGCTTCCGCGCTCAGGTGCGCGCTGCCGCGAATCGTCGGCACGATGCCGCCGTCGGCCAGCTCGTAGCTCGCGTGGAACACACTGCCGATCACGCTCGCCTGCCGCCACACGACGCCGGGCGCGAGCTTGCCGTCGGCCGCGAGGCACGCGAGCTTCGCGCTCGTGCCGGTGCCGCACGGCGAACGGTCGTAGGCCAGGCCCGGGCACAGCACGAAGCTGCGGCTGTCGTGCGCGGGATCGTCGGCGAACAGCTCGATGTGATCGATCTCGCCGCCGTTCGCGCCGGTGATGCCCGCGCGTTCGAGCCCTTCGCGCACGGCCGACGCATACGCGGTGAGCGCCGCGACGTTGTCGCCGGCGACGCGCTGCCCGTGGTCGCTGATCAGGAAGAACCAGTTGCCGCCCCACGCGACGTCGCCCTTCACGGGGCCGTATCCCGGCACGTCGAGCGCGACGCCCTGCGCATGGCGATACGCGGGCACGTTGCGCACGCTGACCGACAGGTCGTCGTGCAGCGTCGCCTCGACGGTGCCGACCGGCGTCTCGATCCGGTGCACGCCGGGTGCGATGCGTCCCATGTGATGCAGCGTGCGCACGACGCCGATCGTGCCGTGCCCGCACATCCCGAGATAGCCGCTATTGTTGAAGAAAATCACGCCGGCCGCCGCGTCCGCCGACACCGGGTCGCACAACAGCGCGCCGACCAGCACGTCGCTGCCGCGCGGCTCGAGGATGCACGCGGTGCGATAACGGTCGTGCTCGCGCGCGAGCACGTCGCGGCGCTCGGCCATCGTGCCGTTGCCGAGCGACGGAAAGCCGGACACGACGAGCCGAGTGGGTTCGCCGCCCGTGTGCGAATCGATGATCTGGATGCGCTTCATCATGAGCTGTCCGAAGTGGGGAAAGGAGCATAGCTTCCTCCGTCGCGCGTCCGTCCGCTTGTGGCTTTTCGATGAGGACGACGACGAAATCGGCATAGTGCGACGCGCCCTTCGCGCCCCTGCCGGCCGCTGTGCCGATTTCGTCATTTTGCTCCGCGATACGACTCAAGCGTGATGGGCGTTTGCGCGGCGATACTGGTTGCCACACCGACACACCCGTCGGCCGACCGATACGAACGTAGGAGATTTCAGTGAGCCGCAAAGCCATTCAGTGGACCGGGGTTTTCCCGGCCGTCAGCACCCAGTTCAAGCCGGACTTTTCCCTCGACATCGACGCCACGCACCGCGTGGTCAAGAACCTGGTGAACGACGGCGTGTCGGGCCTCGTGGTCTGCGGCACGGTCGGCGAAAACACGTCGCTGTCGACGAGCGAGAAACTCCAGGTGATCGAAGCCGCACGCGACGCGGCCGGCGGCAAGATTCCGGTGATCGCCGGCATCGCCGAATTCACGACCGAATTCGCGCGCAACACGGTGCGCGAAGCGCAGCGCGTCGGCGTCGACGGCGTGATGGTGATGCCCGCGCTCGTCTACTCGGCGAAGCCGCACGAAACCGCCGCGCACTTTCGCGCGGTCGCGACGAGCACCGACCTGCCGGTGATGGTCTACAACAACCCGCCGATCTACAAGAACGACGTGACGCCCGACGTGCTGATCGCGCTGCAGGATTGCGAGAACATCGTCTGCTTCAAGGATTCGTCGGGCGATACGCGCCGCTTCATCGACCTGCGCAATGCGGTCGGCGATCGCTTCGTGCTGTTCGCGGGCCTCGACGACGTCGTGGTCGAGAGCATCGCGGTCGGCGCCGAAGGCTGGGTATCGGGCATGTCGAACGCATTCCCGAAGGAAGGCGAGACGCTGTTCCGCCTCGCGAAGCAGAAACGCTTCGACGAAGCGCTCGCGCTGTATCGCTGGTTCATGCCGCTGCTGCACCTCGACGCACGCCCGGACCTCGTGCAGTGCATCAAGCTGTGCGAAGAACTCGTCGGCCGCGGTAGCGCGGTCACGCGTCCGCCGCGCCTCGCGCTGCAAGGCGATACGCTCGCGGAAGTAAAGGCCATCGTCGCGAAGGCGCTCGACACGCGCCCGGCGCTGCCCGACGTCGGTCTCTGATCGACGCCTCTGCGGCGGCGGTGCGCGGGCATTTCGCCTGCGCGCCGCCGTCTCCGGTCCGGCATGGCCTGCGGGCCCGTTCGCCCCCGGCGCCAGCCCGCGCCGCGCGTGAATGTCCCGCAGCCCGCCCCGGTCGCTCGAACCGGGCGTTGCCGGCCGACAGGCAGGCGCCGCTGCTCCGTCGGAGCGCGGCGCACCTCGAGCCTGTGCCGATATTCCCCCCAGGAGACACGCCCATGCCAGGCCAAGGCAATGCACACCCGTCTGTCCCGCTTTCCCGTTCCGCGCACCCCGGCGCGGGTCACGGCAAGTTCAAGAAACAGCTGTCGCTGACCGATCTCACGTTCATCGGTCTCGGCGCCATTTTCGGTTCGGGGTGGCTGTTCGCCGCGAGTCACGTGTCGACGATCGCGGGCCCGGCCGGCATCTTTTCGTGGCTGCTCGGCGGCTTCGCCGTGCTGCTGCTCGGCATCGTCTACTGCGAACTCGGCGCCGCGCTGCCGCGCGCGGGCGGCGTGGTGCGCTACCCGGTGTTCTCGCACGGCCCGCTGCTCGGCTACCTGATGGGCTTCATCACGCTGATCGCGTTCTCGAGCCTGATCGCAATCGAAGTCGTCGCCGCGCGCCAGTACGCGGCCGCGTGGTTTCCAGGCCTGACGGTCGAAGGATCGAGCGACCCGACCACGCTCGGCTGGCTCGTGCAGGCCGCCCTGCTCTGCTTCTTCTTTTACCTGAACTATTCGAGCGTGAAGACGTTCGCGAAGGCGAACAACATCATCAGCATCTTCAAGTTCATCGTGCCGCTCGCAGTGATCGGCGTGCTGTTCACGTTCTTCAAGCCTGCGAACCTGACCGTGCACGGCTTCGCGCCGTTCGGCATGCCGGGCATCGAGATGGCCGTGTCCGCGGGCGGCATCATCTTCGCGTATCTGGGGCTCACGCCGATCGTGTCGGTCGCGAGCGAGGTGCGCAATCCGCAGCGCACGATCCCGATCGCGCTGATCCTGTCGATCCTGCTGTCGACGCTGATCTACGTGCTGCTGCAGCTCGCGTTCATCGGCAGCATTCCCACCGACATGCTCGCCGCCGGCTGGCACGACGTGAGCAAGGCGTTCTCGCTGCCGTACCGCGACATCGCGCTCGCGCTCGCGCTCGGCGTCGGCTGGCTCGCGGTGATGGTCGTCGCCGACGCGATGATCTCGCCGAGCGGCTGCGGCAACATCTACATGAACGCGACGCCGCGCGTGGTCTACGGCTGGGCGAAAACGGGCACGTTCTTCAAGGTGTTCACGCGCGTCGACGAAGCGTCGGGCATCCCGCGCGCGGGCCTGTGGCTCACGTTCGGCCTCGCGATCTTCTGGACGCTGCCGTTCCCGTCGTGGGAAGCGCTGATCAACATCGTGTCGGCCGCGCTGGTGTTGAGCTATGCGGTCGCGCCCGTGTCGGTCGCCGCGCTGCGCCGCACCGCGCCCGACCTGCCGCGGCCGTTCCGCGCCAGCGCGTTCGGCCTCACCGGCCCCGCGTCGTTCGTGATCGCCGCGCTGATCGTCTACTGGTCGGGCTGGAGCACGGTGTCCTGGCTGCTCGGGCTGCAAATCGCGATGTTCGTCGTCTATCTCGCGTGCCGCCGCTGGGTGCCGACCGCGCACCTGAGCCTCGCCGAGCAGGTGCGTTCGTCCGCGTGGCTGATCGCGTTCTATGCGGCGATGATCGTGCTGTCGTATCTCGGCGGCTTCGGCGGCACGGGCCGGCTCGCGCATCCGTACGACACGGTCGTCGTCGCGGCCGTCGCGCTCGTCATCTACTACTGGGGCGCGAACACCGGCGTGCGCGCCGACAAGCTGCGACTCGACGACGACGAGGACTGACGCGCCCGCACCCTTTCCCCTTCCATCGGCCGGGCGCCCCACGCCCGGCCCTGCTTTTTTCGAGGAAAAACATGCAACTCACAGGTCAGCTCCTGATCGGCCAGTCGGCCGTCGCCGGACAGAACGGCACCCTCCATGCGCTCGCCGCCACAACCGGCGAACCGCTCGAACCGGCGTTCGGCGGCGCGAGCCTGCACGACCTCGAAACGGCGTGCGCGCTCGCCGACGACGCGTTCGATACCTATCGCGAAACGTCGCTCGAAGCGCGCGCCGCGTTCCTCGACGCGGTCGGCCGCCACATCATCGCGCTCGGCGACGAGCTGATCGAGCGCTGCGTCGTCGAAACGGGGCTGCCGCGTGCACGCATCGAAGGCGAACGCGGCCGCACGGTCGGCCAGCTCGCGCTGTTCGCGTCGCTCGTGCGGGACGGCGGCTTTCTCGACGCGCGGATCGACCCGGCACGCCCCGAGCGCAAGCCGCTGCCGCGCGTCGACCTGCGGCTGCGCAACGTCGCGCTCGGGCCCGTCGCCGTGTTCGGCGCGTCGAACTTCCCGCTCGCGTTCTCGGTGGCCGGCGGCGACACGGCGTCGGCGCTGGCGGCTGGCTGCCCGGTGATCGTCAAGGCGCATTCCGCTCATCCGGGCACGTCGGAGCTCGTCGGCCGCGCGATCCAGCAGGCCGCGCGCGAATGCGAGATGCCGGCCGGCGTGTTCTCGCTGCTGTTCGACGCATCGCGCGAGATCGGCCAGGCGCTCGTCGCCGATCCACGCATCAAGGCCGTCGGTTTCACCGGCTCGCGTCGCGGCGGCGTGGCGCTGATGCATATCGCGGCCGCACGCCCCGAACCGATTCCGGTCTATGCGGAAATGAGCTCGATCAATCCTGTGCTGCTGTGCCCCGCCGCGCTCGATGCGCGTCACGACGCCATCGCATCGCAGTTCGTCGCGTCGCTCACGCTCGGCGCCGGCCAGTTCTGCACGAATCCGGGCCTCGTGCTCGCGGTCGACGGCCCCGCGCTGCGCGCGTTCGAAGCCGCGGCGGCCGATGCCGTGCGCGCCGTGGCCGCGCAGACGATGCTGACACCGGCCATCCACGCGAGCTATGCGCAAGGCGTCGCGGCGCTGCGCGATCACTCGGCCGTCGAACGGCTGGCCGAAGGCGTCGACGGCGGTCGCCATCAGGCTCGCGCGGCGCTGTTCGCGACCTCCGCCGACGCGTTCATCGCGCACCCCGAACTGCGCGACGAAGTGTTCGGCCCCGCGTCGCTGATCGTGCGCTGCGCGGACGCCGACACGCTGCATCGCGTGCTGAAATCGCTCGAAGGCCAGTTGACGATCGCCGCGCATCTCGCCGACGGCGACGCGGCACTGTTCGCCGCGCTGCGCCCGACGCTCGAACGCAAGGCCGGCCGCATTCTCGTCAACGGCTTCGGCACGGGCGTCGAAGTCGGCCACGCGATGGTGCACGGCGGCCCGTTCCCGGCGACGTCCGACACGCGTACGACGTCGGTCGGTGCGCGCGCGATCGAGCGCTTCCTGCGCCCCGTGTCGTACCAGGACGTGCCGGACGCGCTGCTGCCGGACGCGCTCCGCAGCAGCAATCCGCTGCACGTACCGCAACGCATCGACGGCGTGCCGGCTCCGCGCGAGGTGAGCCATGTCTGAGCGCACCGCCGAAGTCGTGCTGTCGCTCGACGAAGTCCGCGCGCTCGCGCTGCGCGTGCTGACGCACCACGGGATGTCCGACGCGCATGCGCGCGCCATCGCCAACGTGATCACGCAGGGCCAGCGCGACGAATGCCATTCGCACGGCGTGTACCGGCTGCTCGTCTGCGTGCGCTCGCTGAAGAAAGGCAAGGTCGATCCGCAGGCCGTGCCGACGTTGCGCCGGCTGTCGTCGTCGATCGTCGCGGTCGACGCGCATCGCGGCTTCTCGCTGCTGAGCTTCGAAACCGGGCTGCCCGTGCTGGTCGAGATGGCGAAGCAGCACGGCATCGCCGCGATGGCGATCAACCACTGCTATCACTTCTCCGCGCTGTGGCCCGAGGTCGAGGCGATCGCGGCCGAAGGGCTGGTCGGCATCGCGATGAACCCGAGCCATAGCTGGGTCGCGCCGGAAGGCGGCCGCGAGCCCGTGTTCGGCACCAACCCGATCGCGTTCGCGTGGCCGCGCCCGGGCGGCGAGCCGTTCGTGTTCGATTTCGCGACGAGCGCGATCGCGCGCGGCGACATCGAGCTGCACGCAAAACAGGGCAAGGCGATTCCGCCGCACTGGGCGATCGACGCGGACGGCCAGCCGACCACCGATCCGAAGGCCGCGCTGCAAGGTGCGATGCGCACGTTCGGCGGCCACAAGGGGTCGGCGCTCGCGGCGATGGTCGAGCTGCTCGGCGGCGCGCTGATCGGCGACATGACGAGCCGGGAATCGATGGACTTCGACGAAGGCGTCGGCGCGACGCCGTGCCACGGCGAACTCGTGATCGCGTTCGATCCGAAGGTGTTTCTCGGCGACGATCTCGACGCGGGGCTCGCGCGCGGCGAGCGGATGTTCGAATCGATCGTCGCGCAGGGCGCGCGGCTGCCGTCGCAACGGCGCTTCGACGCCCGCGCGCGCAGCATCGCGAATGGGGTGCGGATTCCGAAGGCGCTGTACGACGAGATCCTGACGTTGCTCGATTGATGCGCGATTGCGGACGGCATGGCACGGCTTCATCGTCGGCAAGACGGGCGATGAAGCCGCTGCCGGGCTCCGCTGGCGATGGCCGGCTTCCGACTTCGCGCGTTCCCGCCAATCCGTCTTCGCGCCTTCGCGCCGCGCTTCGTTTGCCTACGCGCTGCCCGCCGCGCCCCACCCGCGCCGGCTGGCCTTGCCCGCCGGCGCCGCCCGCCCGGCGGCTGTGGGATAATCGCGGAGTTTGCCCAGGGCGCAGCTCAAGAGGTTGTTCGCACGGGCGCGAGAGAGGCCATTATTCCCCGAGCCTCCACCCTTTTCCCGCGATATTTCTTCAGCCATCACCATGCCCACTTACCGTTCCAAAACCTCCACCGCCGGCCGCAACATGGCAGGTGCGCGCTCGCTGTGGCGCGCCACCGGCATGAAAGACGACGATTTCTCGAAACCGATCGTCGCGGTCGTCAACTCGTTCACGCAATTCGTGCCCGGGCACGTGCATCTGAAGGATCTCGGCCAACTCGTCGCGCGCGAGATCGAAGCCGCGGGCGGCGTCGCGAAGGAATTCAACACGATCGCGGTCGACGACGGCATCGCGATGGGCCACGACGGCATGCTCTATTCGCTGCCGAGCCGCGACATCATCGCCGACTCGGTCGAATACATGGTGAACGCGCACTGCGCGGACGCGATGGTGTGCATCTCGAACTGCGACAAGATCACGCCGGGGATGCTGATGGCCGCGATGCGCCTGAACATTCCGGTGATCTTCGTGTCGGGCGGCCCGATGGAAGCCGGCAAGACGCGCCTCGCGAACCCGGTCACCAAGGCCATCGAACTGAAGAAGCTCGACCTCGTCGACGCGATGGTGATCGCGGCCGACCAGTCGTATTCGGATGCGGACGTCGCCGAAGTCGAACGCTCGGCGTGCCCGACCTGCGGTTCGTGCTCGGGCATGTTCACCGCGAACTCGATGAACTGCCTGACCGAAGCGCTCGGCCTGTCGCTGCCCGGCAACGGCACGGTGGTCGCCACGCACGCCGACCGCGAACAACTGTTCAAGCGCGCCGGCCGCCGCATCGTCGAACTGACGCGCCAGCACTACGAGCAGGACGACGAACGCGTGCTGCCGCGCTCGGTCGGCTTCAAGGCATTCGAGAACGCGATGACGCTCGACATCGCGATGGGCGGCTCGACCAACACGATCCTGCACCTGCTCGCGATCGCGCGTGAAGCCGGCATCGACTTCACGATGAAGGACATCGACCGCCTGTCGCGCATCGTGCCGCAGCTGTGCAAGGTCGCGCCGAACACGAACAAGTACCACATCGAGGACGTGCACCGCGCGGGCGGCATCATGGCGATCCTCGGTGAGCTCGACCGTGCCGGCAAGCTGCACACCGACGTGCCGACCGTGCACGCGCCGACGCTGAAGGATGCGCTCGACCAGTGGGACATCGTCCGCACGCAGGACGAAGCGGTCCGCACGTTCTACCAGGCCGGCCCGGCCGGGATTCCGACGCAAGTCGCGTTCAGCCAGAACACGCGCTGGCCGAGCCTCGACCTCGACCGCGCCGAAGGCTGCATCCGCTCGTACGAGCATGCGTTCTCGAAGGAAGGCGGCCTCGCGGTGCTGACGGGCAACATCGCGCTCGACGGCTGCGTGGTGAAGACGGCCGGCGTCGACGAAAGCATCCTCGTGTTCGAAGGCTCGGCGCACGTGACCGAATCGCAGGACGAAGCGGTCGAGAACATCCTGAACGACAAGGTCAAGGCCGGCGACGTGGTGATCGTGCGCTACGAAGGCCCGAAGGGCGGCCCGGGCATGCAGGAAATGCTCTACCCGACCAGCTACATCAAGTCGAAGGGGCTCGGCAAGGCGTGCGCGCTGCTGACGGACGGCCGTTTCTCGGGCGGTACGTCGGGTCTGTCGATCGGCCACTGCTCGCCGGAAGCGGCAGCGGGCGGCGCGATCGGCCTCGTGCGCGACGGCGACCGGATCCGCATCGACATTCCGAACCGCACGATCGACGTGCTGGTGTCGGACGAGGAACTGGCGCGCCGCCGCGAGGAGCAGAACGCGAAGGGCTGGAAGCCCGCGCAGCCGCGTCCGCGCAAGGTGTCCGCGGCGCTGAAGGCATACGCGAAGCTCGTCATGTCGGCCGACAAGGGCGCGGTGCGCGATCCGTCGTTGCTCGACGACTGACGCAGCGGGCTGCGGGCGACCGGTAGCGCGTGACCTCGCCCCCGCTTGCCTGATCCCGAAGCCGCTCTCCGGAGCGGCTTTTTTTCGTCCGGTGCCGGAGCACCCGCGGCACCGGCGCGGTCAGTGCCGGCGTTCGTCGGGGCCGCCGCCACCGCCGCCGCGGTTACCGCCACCGTTTCCGCCGCCCTGCGGCTGCGCATAACCGCCGCCGCCCTGCCGCACCGGCGGCGGCATCGTGCGGGCCTCGCCGCCCGGCGCGGGCGGCGGCCGCAGCACGGCCGGCGGCGGGCCGGCCGGACGTGCGTTGCCCATCCCGCCCGGCATCGGCGTTGGCGCTGGCGCCGGGCTCGCCGGACGCGCATTACCCATCCCGCCCGGCATTGGCGTCGGCGCTGGCGCCGGGCTCGCCGGACGCGCATTACCCGCCCCACCCGGCATCGGCGTCGGCGCGGCCGGCGGCGGCATACGGTTCGCACCGTTCCAGCCGCCGCGCGTCGCCGACGGCCGCGTGTCATGCACGGGCGGCGGGCCGCCCGGCGCGACCTGCATCGGCGCGCCCGGTTGCGGACGCCCTTGCGCCGGCGGCATGCCGCCGGGGCCGAGCCTCGGCTCCGGACGGCGCGCCCAGCGGTCGCGGTCCGGATACCACGGGCGGTGCCGGTAATAACGGTCCCAATACGCGCCGATCGCGAATCCGGTCACCGGCACGCCGATGATCGCGCCGTACTCGAGCAACGGCACGTAGCTGCCTTGATACGGATAGTCGAGCAACTGCGCATCGATCCAGCCGCGCACGCCCGGCAGCGCGACGTCGCACCACGTGTAGTCGCTCAGGCAGCCGAATACGCCCAGCGCGGTGCCGGGCGGAATCTGCGCGACCACCGGGTAATCGGGCGCCGGCCCCGCATACAGCTCGGCCGGCGAATTCGTATAAGCGCTGCTCTGCGCATCGGCGACGCCCGGTGCGGCCGCGAGGCCGGCCAAGACGATGCACAGACTTCGGACAATCGTGTTCCTCATGATGCTCTCCCGCGCCGCCGCGCGCCGGTCAGTGCCGATGGCCGCCACCCCAGTGGCCGCCACCCCAATGCCCGCCGCCCCACGGACGATGCCAGTACCCGCCGCGCCCGCCCCAGTATCCGCCGCCCCAGCGGCCCCAGAAGCCGATCGTCACGGGCGGCCCGTACCAGCCGGAGTAGTACGCCGGGTAGTAATACGGATACGGCGGCGGCACGTAGGCCGGGGCGACATACACGGGCACCGCCGTGCCGGCGTCGACCTGCGCCTGCGGCACGGTCGACGCGGCCGGACCGGACGCAGCCGGTGCGGCCGGGATCTCGCGTTGCGTCACCGTGGCGGGCACCGGCGCGTAATAAGGTGCATAACCGTACGGGCTCGTGTAGTAGCAGCCACCCAGCGTCAATGCGGCCAGCGCGACGACGGCGGGCCTCGCGGCGGAAATCGGGTTCATCTCGTACTCCGGCAGAATCCGCGCGCCGCCGCCGGGCGCGCGCCTGACTCTAGCTTACGTCCCCCGCAGATTTCCGCGCGTATGATCGGTTACTTTTTGTTTCCTGCGCCGGACGGCCACGCGGGCACGCCGCGTGCTGGCCCGTCCGCGGCGCCGGCGTTGAAGTTGGCGCGAATGCCCTCAACTTGGACGATGTCGGGCTGACCGGCGCGGACGGGCGTCCGCGGTCCACCGGCAACCGCAAACCGGCGAGCTTCGGCCCGCCCTGACAGGAACGCGGCTCGCGCCGCCATCGACATGACTACGCCACGCCCCACTCCCCGGGCGGACACACCGCTCGATCCGATCATCCAGCTGCTGGCCCTTGCCGGCGAGCAGGGTTATCTGACGCACGCCGACCTCGTCGACGCGCTGCCGCCCGAAAGCGACAGCCCCGACGCGCTCGAGGTCGTGCGCGCCGCGCTGGCCGACATCGGCATCGCGGTACTCGACGAGCCCGCCGTGCCTGCACCGTTCGCCGGCGCGGCGCCGGTCGAGGTCGATCGCGACGCGCTCGACGAAGGCCGGGCCATGCTCGGCGACCTCGCGCGCGGCACGAGCGCGTCGACCGATCCGCTCGCGCTGTACATGCGGCGCATGCACGCGGTGCCGCTGCTCACGCGCGAAGGCGAAATCGTGCTCGCCCGCGAGATCGAGACGGGCCGCCATCAGATACTGCATGCGATTGCCGGCTATCCGCCCGCGGTCGACGCGCTGCTCGAGCGCCATCGCGCGACGGGTGCAACCGGATCGCCCGATGAAGAGGATCGCGAAACGTCCGCGCCTGCCCGCTACGACGCGCTGCACGCAGCGGCGTCGGCATTGCGCGACGCGTTGCATACGCATGGCAGCCGTTCGGCCGAATACCGCGACGCGCGCAACCACGTGGCGACCCTGCTCGGTTCGCTCGCGTGGGTCGCACCGGCCGTCGACGACGCAAGTCGTGCCGTGCGCGCACTCGCCACCGCCCGCGATGACCCGTCGGCGGCCGACGCCGCATGCTTCGACGCGGTCGCACGGCGCGCACTCGCAGCCGCATTGAGCGACGGTCAGCAAAAGGTCCGCGACGCGACGCGTGCGATGCTCGAGGCGAACCTGCGGCTCGTGCTGTCGATCGCGCGCAAGTACCTGAACCGCGGCGTCGACCTGTCCGACCTCGTGCAGGACGGTTGCCTCGGCCTGATGCGCGCGATCGAGAAATTCGAATACCGGCGCGGGTTCAAGTTCTCGACCTATGCGACCTGGTGGATCCGCCAGGCGATCGCGCGCGCGGTCGCGGATCGTTCGCGCACGATTCGCGTGCCAGTGCACGTCGGCGACCAGTACCAGCGCGTGCAGCGGCATGCGCTGCGCTTTCGGCAGCGCACCGGCCGGCGGGCCACGCCGGCCGAACTCGCGGCCGAAACCGGCCTCGACGAAGGCAAGCTGCGCGCGGTGCTCGCGTTGCCTGCGGAGCCGGTTTCGCTCGACACGCCGCTGCCCGACGCGGACACCGGCCTCGTGGAGCTGATCGAGGATCAGGCATCGGCCAGCCCGTTCGAGCAACTGGCCGACACGCGCATGCGCGACTGCGTACGGGCGCTGCTGCGTTCGGTCACGCCGGCCGAGGCCGACGTGCTGCGCCGGCGGTTCGGCCTCGGCGGCGCCGAGCCCGACACCTACGACGCGATCGCGCAGGATGCGGGGATGTCGCGGGAGCGCGTGCGGCAGATCGAGAAACGGGCGCTCGCCGCGCTGCGTACGGCCGCCGAGGCCGAGAACGCGCAGTCGTTTCTCGACGCGTAACCGCATCGCGCGCGGCGCACGGTCATGCCGCACTCCGGCACGACCGTGCGCCGCGCGCCTGTGTTACGTTTGCCATTGACGCGCATCAAGTTTTCTTCATCGCGCGTCGCGACAATGGTTGACAGCCGACCGGCGCATCGCTCGCCGCGTCCATTCCGTTTGTGCTTTCCGGGTCTCTTGCCATGCAGTCGACCGTCAGCCAGACGTACGAGGAAAACCGGACTGTCGCGGCCTGCCTGCGCGAGGCCGCGCAGTGGCTCGTCGACCAGGGCGCGAACCCATATCGGGTCGCCGCGTACCGTGCGGCGGCCGATACGGTCGACGCGCTCGACCGCGACATCCGTACCGTGTTCGAAACCGGCGGCGTCGAGGCGCTCGGCGCGCTGCCCGACATCGGCGCGGGCGTCGCGCAGGCGATCGCCGAGCTGCTGGTGACGGGGCGCTGGCGCCAGCTCGACCGCCTGCGCGGCGACGCGGAACGCGCGTCGGCCTTCGAAGCGGTGCCGGGCATCGGCCACGCGCTCGCGCTGCGCATTCACGATGCGCTGCATATCGACACGCTGGAGGAACTCGAACGCGCGGCCCGCAACGGCCAGCTCGAAACGATCGCGGGCGTCGGCCCGCGACGCGCGGTCGGCATCCGCGCGGCGCTCGACGACGTGCTGAGCCGCCGCCGGCGCTGGCAAGGCCATATGCGACACGCCGGCCCCGGCACGGAGCCGCCCGTCGAACTGCTGCTTTACATCGATCGCCAGTACCGCAACAAGGCGGCCGCCGGCGTGCTGCCGACGCTCGCGCACCGGCGCCTGAACGCGGACGGTTACGTGCCGCCGCCCGTGATGCACATGACCAAGGGCGGCTGGCATTTCACGGTGCTGAGCCAGCATGCGGCCATGCGCACGCCGGAAGCCGGGCGCCCGACCGACTGGGTGTCGCTCTACTTCTACGACGCCGTGCAGTGCGAGCACCAGCGCACCGTGTTCACCGGAACGTACGGCGCGCTCGCCGGCAAGCGGGTCGTGCGCGGGCGCGAGATGGAATGCCGCGTGTATTACGCAGGGTGATGCAGGCGTCGGCGGTTTCGCTGACGTCGAAGGCGGCACAGGCCGCGTCGCCTTTTCGCGATTCGACGGGTCGAACCCGTTACGTCGCCACGTAGCCTCTCCTGCCGCACCGCTCCGAACCGCTACCGCACCGCCCGCTTCGCGCAGGCTCGCCGCCTACGCACCTTCCGCCTTCGCGCGGCGCGCCGGATGACGATGCGCGGCAATGCGCAACAGCTTCTGGAACGACGGGCATTCGAGGTGGTTCACGGCCGGGCACACGGCCGCATGCCGCAGCGCGTCGCGCACCGCGCCGAGACGGCGGATCGTGCGATCGAGCTCGTCGGCCTTGCCGTCGAGCTTCGCGCGGTCGATCGCGGGCCGGCCCTCCGCGCCGACCATCGCGAGGATGTCGTCGAGCGAGAACCCGGCCTCCCGCCCGAGCGCGATCAGCGCCAGGCGCTCCAGCACCGACTCGTCGTATTGCCGCCGCAGCCCGTGCCGGCCGATCGGAACGATCAGCCCCTTTTCTTCGTAGTAGCGCAGCGTCGACGCGGGCAATCCCGTGCGCCGCGCGACGTCCGCAATGTCCAGTCGGCTCATGCTTGACCTCAAGTGAACTTGAAGTTGCAAGATAGTCGCCCGACTCCACGAAGACAAGCCCCGACCGTCATGAAACCGTTGAAACCGCGTCGTATTCCGCTGTACGGCATCGCCATCACCGCCCGCTGTGGAGGGGCGCGATGAGCACGCCCGATGCCCTCCTCAAACTGCTGTTGATCGGCGCGGGCGCCACGCTCGTGATGGATCTGTGGACGCTGTTCCGGCGGCGGGCGTTCGGCATTCCGTCGCTCGACTACGCGCTGGTCGGCCGTTGGCTCGGCCACATGACGCATGGCCGGTTCCGGCATGCGTCGATCGTCGCCGCCGCGCCCGTGCCCGGCGAACGCGTGCTCGGATGGGTCGCGCATTACGCGATCGGCATCGCGTTCGCGGCACTGCCCGTGCTGATCGCCGGCCCCGCGTGGATCGACGCGCCGACGCCGCTTCCCGCCCTCGTCGCCGGGCTCGCGAGCGTGGCCGCGCCGTTTTTCGTGATGCAGCCGGCGTTCGGTTTCGGCATCGCGGCGTCGCGCACGCCGCAGCCGGGCGTCGCGCGCCGGCGCAGCCTCGTCACGCATTTGTCGTACGGCGTGGGGCTCTACGTTGCGGCGTACACGCTCGCGGCGCTGGCCGGTTGACCCGCGCGCCGGCGTACCGTCAGCCGCACCAGCGTATCGCGCTCGTCGGGCGTGAAGCCGCGCAGCCCGTCATCGGCGGCGGTATCGCCCACCTCCAGCATCTGCGGAAAGATCTCGCGCGTCGCGACGCTGCTGATGATCCCGCTGTTGCGGCTGATCCGCCCGCCGCAGAAAGCGGCGAGCGTCGACGTCGCGCATGCGGCGATGGATTGACGGGCCCGCCTGCGCCCGGCCCCGTCAGGCCTTCATCGACCCGGTGCGCACGTAGCGCTCGTGCCACGACAGCGCCTCGGCGAGCAGATGCGGCGTGTGCTTGCCGAAGCTCTCGCGCGACGCGCGCTCGAAGTAGTCCTCGAGCATCGGCCGGTAGTCCGGGTGCGCGCAGGTCGCGATGATCTTGCGCGCGCGCTGCTTCGGCGACAGGCCGCGCAGGTCGGCCAGCCCCTGTTCGGTGACGACGACCGCGACGTCGTGCTCGGTATGGTCGACGTGGCTCGCCATCGGCACGATCCGCGAGATCGCGCCGCCCTTCGCGGTACTCGCCGACATGAAGCACGACAGGTAGCCGTTGCGCGCGAAGTCGCCCGAGCCGCCGATGCCGTTCTGGATCTTCGTGCCCATCACGTGCGTCGAATTCACGTTGCCGTAGATGTCGGCCTCGATCATCCCGTTCATCGCGATGCAGCCGAGCCGGCGCACGAGTTCCGGATGGTTGCTGATCTCCTGCGGGCGCAGCACGATCTTCTCGCGGAAGGTCGCGATTTCGTCGGCGAAACGCTGCACGGCGGCGGGGCTCAGCGACAGCGCGGTGGCCGACGCGAAGCTCAGCGTGCCGTCGTCGAGCAGGTCGAGCATGCCGTCCTGGATCACCTCGGTGTAGGCGGTCAGGTTCGAGAAGCCGGCCGAGCTGAGTTCCGCCAGCACCGCGTTCGTGATGTTGCCGACGCCCGACTGCAGCGGCAGCAGGTTTTCCGGCAGGCGGCCGCGCTTCACTTCGTGACGCAGGAAGTCGATCAGCTGCAGCGCGATCTGCTTGGACGTCGCATCCGGCGCGGAGAATGCATTGCTGCGATCGGGCGCGTCGGTCTCGACGATCGCGACGATCTTGTCGGTCGGGCAGCGCAGATACGGCTCGCCGATCCGGTCGTCGCTCTTCGTCAGCGGAATCGGCTTGCGGTGCGGCGGCAGCGCGGTGCCGTAATAGATGTCGTGCATCCCGTCGAGGCCGAGCGGCTGCCGCGCATTCACTTCGAGGATCACGTGCTTCGCGCGCTCGAGCCAGGTCTTGTTGTTGCCGATCGACGCGGACGGAATCAGCAGCCCGTCCTCGCGGATACCCGCGACTTCGACGATCGCGACGTCGAGATCGCCATACAGCCCGAACCATGCGTATTGCGCGACGTGGCTCAGGTGGACGTCCTGGTAATCGACTTCGCCGCCGTTGATCTTGTCGCGCAGCGTCGGGTCGGACTGGTACGGCAGCCGCATCGAGATGCCGTTCGTGCGGGCGAGCGCGCCGTCGAGTTCCGGTGCGGTCGATGCGCCCGTCAGCACGTTGATCCGGAAGTCCTCGCCGCGCGCGTGCGCCGCGTCGATGTGGGCGGCCAGCGCGGCCGGCACGGCCTTCGGATAGCCCGACCCGGTGAAGCCGCTCATGGCGACGGTCATGCCGGGGCGGATCAGCGCGGCGGCTTCGTCGGCGGTGCGGACGAGCGAACGCAGGGCGGGAGCGAGGATGCGTGAAGAAGACATGGCTGGTTATCTGACGCTTTGGTCTGTCGTTGACGTCGCGGGGGGTGTCTCCTGAGCGACGCGAAGCCCTTGGGGCCGCGAGGGGCGGCCCGGCACCACGGGCACGGTCGGAGTATCGCAGAGGCCATCGCCGCGAAATGTCCGCTGGATGCAAAAGATCCTTGCCGGATTTGCCGGGTATCGAACGACCGTTCTGTGACAGGCGATCCGCCCGCGCCGGACACCCACGAAAGGTGCACGAAAGCATCGGGCGAATCGCCGGTTCGCGATCGCCGGCCGTCGCGCGTCGATCAACCGGTCTGCATCGACATCGGCGACGTTCGGCTCGGTCATCGCCGCGCCCCGTCCGGCGCGGCCGATTGTCGCCCGATGCGGTTTTTCCGGCGCTGACGGAGATCAAGGTCGCATGGGCTGCGCGACACCGGCCGGGCGGCGCGAAAAACACCGCCTCGCCGGCCTGCGAGGCCCGTCCGGCCTTGACAGCCGCGCGACGCGAACCACACTGGAAGACGGGTCCGGCCGCCCGGTCGGCCGCGTCGTTCGCGAGTGCGTTTTTGAACCGGCCGATGCCTGCAAGACGCGGTAACACTCCCGCATGTCAGGACATTGATCGAATAAAAAGCAACAAATTACAATTCCGTATATATTTCGCCGATGGACCAAAGAAAAACCGTCAAACGCCCCGAGCCGCCCCCGCCACGCACCTGGGATGCGCGGCTCGCGCGCTCGCTTGTCCGGCCGCTCGTCGATACGCCGGTCACGCCGAATCACCTCACCACCCTTCGTCTGCTGATCGGCCTCGCCGGCGCCTGGTGCCTCGCGCACGGCGGCTTCGGCTGGAGCAATGCGGGCGCGTTCCTGATCGTGCTGTCGAACTTCGTCGACCACACCGACGGCGAACTCGCGCGCATCAGCGGCAAGTCCAGCAAGATCGGTCATTTTTACGACCTCGCGGCCGATGCGCTCGTCACGGTCGCGCTGTTCGTCAGCATGGGCGTCGGCATCGTCGCGCAGGGCGGCCAGATGGCCGCGTCGCCGGTGCTGCTCGGCGCGGTCGCCGGCGCGGCCGTCGCGCTGATCTTCTTCCTGCGCATGCGGATCGAATCGATCGCCGGCAAGGCCGGCACCAAGCAGGCGTTCGCCGGCGGCTTCGAGACCGAAGACGTGCTGTACCTGCTGCCGATCGTGACGCTCGTCGACGGCGTCGAGCCGTTCCTGCTCGCGGCGTCGATCGGCGCCCCGCTGTTCGCCGCCTGGGTCGTGATCGACTGGTGGCGCATCGTGCGGCGCGGCAACCTCCCGCAGACCCCGGCCGCGCAGAACCCAACCGAAATCCAGGCTTCCAAATGACTCCTAGCACGCGCGACGATTCCGTGCTGAGCCCGGCACGCCCCGCGCCCGTGCGCGCGGCCGCGGCCGATCCCGATCGCACCGTGGCCGACCGCGTCGGTCAGCTCGACCTCGACCGCCTGCGCGGCGACTACACGCGCCAGGGCTCGTTCCTCTACCTCGACACCTTCCTGCCGGCCGACGCGCACGCGAAGCTCGCGAACGCGGCCCGCGCGATGCAGGCCGGCCTGAACCGCAATTACCTGCCCGGCCACAAGCAGGGCGGCAGCGTGAGCCGCCATACGATCGACGAGCAGGCGCCGTACATCGCCGAGCTGTATCGCTCGAAGGCACTCATCTCCTTCCTCGAGAAGATCACCGGCGACAAGCTGATGCTGTCGCCGGACGACGATCCGCACGCGTACGCGCTGTATTACTACACGAAGCCCGGCGACCACATCGGCTGGCACTACGACACGTCGTACTACGATGGCCGCCGCTACACGCTGCTGATCGGCGTGATCGACGAATCGTCGTGCCGGCTCGACTACGAGCTGCATACGCGCAACCCGGACGTCGCCGATGAACCGGGCTCCGTGCAGATCGCCGACGGCGGCATCGTGCTGTTCGACGGCGACAAGCTGCGCCACCGCATCACGCCGCTCGGCCAGAACGAGATGCGCGTGTCGCTCACGTTCGAATACGTGACGAACCCCGGGATGCGGCCGTGGAAGCGCTTCATCTCGAACATGAAGGATGCGATCGCGTATTTCGGTTTCCGCCAGGTGTTCAAGCAACTGGCCACGCGACGCACGAGCGGGTCATGACACGCGCGGGCCTCATCCTGCTGTCCCTCGGGACCGCACTCTTCATCGCACTGCTGGCCTGGCAGGGCGTCGGCGCGGTAGCGTCCACGCTCCTCGCGGCCGGCTGGGGCCTCGCGCTCGTCGCGGCGTTCCACGTCGTGCCGCTCGCGATCGATGCGGTCGCGATCTCCGTGATGTTCCGCCGCGGGCAGCCGGGCGCCGAACTCGGCAACGCGCTGCGCGCGCGCTGGGTCGGCGAATCGGTAAACAGCCTGCTGCCCGCCGGGCAGATCGGCGGCCCCGTGCTGATGGTGCGCTACCTCGCGCAGCGCGGCACTCGGATGGCCGACGCGGCTGCCGCCATGACCGTCGGCACGACGATGCAGGCGCTCGCGCAGATGGCGTTCGCGCTGATCGGCATCGCCGCGTTCAGCCTGTATGCGACGCACGAGTCGGTCGCGTATCTGCGCACGCCCGCGCTGATCGCCACCGGCGTGCTCGGCGCCCTCGCCGTCGCGTTCTACGCGGCGCAGCGGCGCGGGCTGTTCGGCCGCGGCCTGCGCCTCGCGTCGAAGCTGCTCGGTCCGCGCGACTGGTCGTCGCTGGCCACGCGCGCCGACGCGATCGACGACGCGGTCGGCGCGCTGTACCGCGATCGCGCGAAAGTCGCGAAGACCTTCGCATTGAGCCTCGTCGGCTGGATCGTCGGCACCGCGGAAGTGTGGCTCGCGCTGCACTTCCTCGGGCACCCGGTCAGCTGGCTCGACGCGCTGCTGCTGGAAAGCGTCGGCCAGGCGATTCGCGGGGCGGCCTTCGCGATCCCCGGCTCGCTCGGCGCGCAGGAAGGCGGCTACCTGCTGCTCGCACCGCTGGTCGGCTTGCCGCCCGACGCGGCGCTCGCGCTGTCGCTCGCAAAGCGCGCGCGCGAACTCGCGCTCGGCCTGCCCGGCCTGCTCTATCTGCATTTCAGTGAAAGAAACTGGCAGCGGCGTCGTGCGCCGCAGCCGCTCGCCGACTGATCGTTCAGATCGCCGGCTTTTTGGTTGGAGAACCCATGCGAGCCATCATTCTTGCGGCAGGCCTCGGCTTGCGCCTGCAACAACCGCCCGAGGCGCAGTTCCCGAAGTGCCTGCTGCGCTTCGACGACGTGTCGCTGCTCGAGCGCCATCTGCGCGTGCTCGACGCCGCGGGCGTCGACGACATCGTGCTCGGGCTCGGCTTCCAGCACGAGAAGGTCGAGCAGGAGCTCAAGCGCCTCGGCCGCACCGCCGAGATCGTGATCAACGACCGTTACGACCTCGGCAGCGTGCTGACCGTGCATACCGTCGCCGATGCGATGACGCGCGGCGGCGACGTGCTGCTGATGGACGCGGACGTGCTGTACGACGAGAACATCCTGCACGCGCTGGTGGCCGATGCCGACAAGACCGTCGACCGCCTGCTGATCGACCGCGACTTCGAGGCCGGCGACGAACCCGTCAAGCTGTGCCTGAAGAACGGCGTGCCGGTCGAGCTGCGCAAGCAGCTCGCGGTCGACCTCGACTACGACACGATCGGCGAATCGGTCGGCTTCTTCCGCTTCACCGAAGGCACCGCACGCCGCCTCGCGACGATCGTCGCGGGCTACGTCGACAGCGGCCGCGCGAACATGCCGCACGAGGAAGCCGTGCGCGACCTGCTGCTCGAAGGCGGCCATTCGTTCGACGTCGCCGACGTCACCGGCTCGCCGTGGATCGAGATCGACTTCCCGAACGACGTCGCACGCGCGACGCAAGACATTCTTCCCCTGATTCAACGCACCACCGCCGGAGCCGCACGATGAACGCACGCGAACCCAACTTCACCGAATCGCGCAGCGCGCGCCTGCGCCGCATGCTCGTGAGCAGCGATCTCGAATTCCTGATGGAAGCGCACAACGGCCTGTCCGCGCGGATCGTCCGCGAGGCCGGCTTCAAGGGCATCTGGGCGTCGGGCCTCGCGATCTCCGCGCAGTTCGGCGTGCGCGACAACAACGAAGCGAGCTGGACCCAGGTCGTCGACGTGCTCGAGTTCATGGCCGATGCGAGCGACCTGCCGATCCTGCTCGACGGCGACACCGGCTACGGCAACTTCAACAACGTGCGCCGCCTCGTGAAGAAGCTCGAACAGCGCGGCATCGCGGGCGTCTGCATCGAGGACAAGCAGTTCCCGAAAACGAACAGCTTCATCGGCGGCGAGCGCCAGCCGCTCGCGGAAATCGACGAGTTCTGCGGCAAGATCAAGGCCGGCAAGGATTCGCAGACCGATCCCGACTTCTCGATCGTCGCGCGCGTCGAGGCGCTGATCGCAGGCTGGGGGATGGACGAGGCGCTGCGCCGCGCGAACGCGTACGCGGAAGCCGGCGCCGACGCGATCCTGATCCACAGCAAGCTGTCGCGCCCGGACGAGATCCTGCAGTTCGCGCGCGAATGGAGCGGCAAGGCGCCGCTCGTGATCGTGCCGACCAAGTACTACAGCACGCCGACCGACGTGTTCCGCCAGGCCGGCATCAGCACCGTGATCTGGGCGAATCATCTGATCCGCGCGTCGGCATCCGCGATGCAGGCGACCGCGCGCGAGATCCACGAAAGCGAAACGCTGATCAACGTCGAGGACCGCGTTGCATCGGTCAACGAGATCTTCCGCCTGCAGGACGCCGACGAATACTCGGCCGCCGAGCGTATCTACCTGTCGTCGTCGTCGCGCGCGTCGAATGCCGCGATCGTGCTCGCCGCGAGCCGCGGCAAGGGCCTCGAAGCCGTGACCGAAGACAAGCCGAAGGTCATGCTGCCGGTCGCCGGCAAGCCGCTGCTGCGCTGGCTCGTCGACGGCTTCAAGACGCACGGCGTGAACGACATCACCGTGGTTGGCGGCTATCGCGCCGATGCGATCGATACGTCGGGCATCAAGCTCGTCGTCAACGAGCGCCACGCGCAGACCGGCGAGCTCGCGTCGCTCGCATGCGCGGCCGAACGCCTGACCGGCGACACCGTGATCTCGTACGGCGACCTGCTGTTCCGCAGCTACATCGTGCGCGACCTCGCGGAGAGCGAGGCCGAGTTCAGCGTGGTGGTCGATTCGTCGCTCACCGAGACCAATCAGAGCGTGCGCGACTTCGCCCTCTGCTCGGCGGCCGACGATCGCGGCCTGTTCGGCCAGAAGACCTATCTGCAACGCGTGTCGAGCGACGTCGCCGCGGGCACGCCGCACGGCCGCTGGATCGGTCTGCTGAACGTGCGCGGCGCCGGTGTCGACCGCCTGAAGGCGATGCTCGCGACGCTGCAGGCACGTCCTGATTTCGACACGCTCGACATCCCGTCGCTGCTGAACGAACTGATCGCCGCAGGCGAGAAGATCGAGGTGCAGTACGTGCACGGCCACTGGCGCGGCGTCAACGATCTGGAAGACTTCCGCCGCGCGGGCGATTTCGCGCACGGCCAGACGCCGCTGTCCGAACCGGGTACCGGCAACGGGGGCGCGCAATGATCGAAGCGGCCCAGTTCGTCGAGGCCGCGCGCGAACGCGGTTTCGACTGGTACGCGGGCGTGCCCTGCTCGTACCTGACGCCGTTCATCAATTACGTGCTGCAGGACCCGACGCTGCACTACGTGTCGGCCGCGAACGAAGGCGACGCGGTCGCGCTGATCGCGGGCGCGACGCTCGGCGGCAAGCGCGGGATCGCGATGATGCAGAACTCGGGGCTCGGCAACGCGGTGAGCCCGCTCACGTCGCTGACCTGGACGTTCCGCCTGCCGCAGTTGCTGATCGTCACGTGGCGCGGCCAGCCGGGCGTGGCCGACGAGCCGCAGCATGCGCTGATGGGCCCGATCACGCCGGCGATGCTCGACACGATGGAGATCCCGTGGGAGACGTTCCCGACCGACCCCGAACAGGTCGGCCCGGCACTCGACCGCGCGATCGCGCACATGGACGCGACGGGCCGCCCGTACGCGCTCGTGATGCAGAAAGGCAGCGTCGCGCCGTATGAACTGAAGGCGAACCCGGCCGCGAAGCCGCGCGCGCACGTCGCCGCGCAATCGTCGTCGCGCGCCGCGTCGGCCGACGCGTGGCCGACCCGTCACGACGCGCTGCAGCGCGTGATCGCGCATACGCCGGTCGATTCGACCGTCGTGCTCGCATCGACCGGTTTCTGCGGGCGCGAACTCTACGCGCTCGACGATCGCCCGAACCAGCTGTACATGGTCGGCTCGATGGGCTGCGTGACGCCGCTCGCGCTCGGCCTCGCGCTCGCGCGCCCCGACTTGCGCGTGGTGGCCGTCGACGGCGACGGCGCCGCGCTGATGCGCATGGGCGTGTTCGCGACGCTCGGCACCTACGGCCCGGCCAACCTCACGCACGTGCTGCTCGACAATGGCGCGCACGAATCGACGGGCGGCCAGTCGACGGTGTCGCAGCATGTGTCGTTCGCGGGCGTCGCGGCCGCTTGCGGTTACGCGTCGGCGGTCGAAGGCGATACGCTCGACGTGCTCGATGCGACGCTCGCCGCAACCAGCGATGGTGCGCAGTTCGTTCGCGTGGCGATCCGCACGGGCGTGCCCGACGGCCTGCCCCGCCCGACCGTCACGCCGGTCGAGGTCAAGACCCGTCTGATGCGGCACATCGGCGCCGAGCAGACCGAAGCCCACGTTGAAGGAGCCCATTGATGCTGCTGCTGAACCCCGGCCCGGTCACGCTCACCGAACGCGTGCGCCGCAGCCTGCTGCAACCCGATCTGTGCCATCGCGAAGGCGAATTCTTCGACCTGCAGGATGAAGCGCGCGCGCGTCTCGTCGCCGCGTACGAACTCGATCCGGCCGAATGGGCCGCCGTGCTGATGACGGGTTCGGGCACGGCCGCCGTCGAGAGCATGATTGCGGCGCTCGTGCCGCAGGACGGCAAGCTGCTCGTGATCGAGAACGGCGTGTACGGCGAGCGGATCACGCAGATCGCCACGCAGTACGGCATCGCGCATGACGTGCTCAAGCATGAGTGGATGCAGGCGCCGGATCTCGCGCAGATCGGTGCGCGTCTTGACGCCGGCGGTTATTCGCACGTCGCGGTGATTCATCATGAAACGACGACGGGCCGGCTGAATGATCTCGATGCGATCGCCGAAGTCTGTCGTGCCCGTGGCGTGAAGATGCTTGTCGATGGCGTCAGCAGCTTCGGCGCGGAAGCAATCGATTTCGGCGGTGGCGTGATCGACGCCGTTGCCGCTACCGCGAACAAGTGCCTGCACGGCGTGCCGGGCGCGGCGTTCGTGATCGTGCGCCGTAGTGCGCTCGCGAAGGCTGCGAGCCGTACGTATTACCTCGATCTCGGGCGGCTTGCGAAGCTGCAGGATCAGCGGAATACGCCGTTTACGCCTTCCGTGCATGCGTATTACGCGCTCGTCGAGGCGCTGCGTGAGTTTGACGAGGCTGGCGGCTGGCGTGCGCGGCATGCGCACTACAAGGCGCTCGCCGATCAGGTGCAGGCCGGGCTTGCAGCGCGCGGGATGCCGCTGGTGCTGCCGGAAGGTGCGTCGTCGGTCATTCTGCGTGCGTATCGGTTGCCGCAGGGTGTGACGTACGAAGCGCTGCACGACGGGCTGAAGGCGCGCGGCTTCGTGATCTACGCGGGGCAAGGCGGGTTGTCGAAGGAACTGTTCCGGATCTCGACGATGGGCGCGATTCAGGCGGCCGATGTCGAGCGGTTGCTGGAAGGGTTTACGGCGCTGACGCGGTAAGCGTTGTCCGCATCTTCGTCGACGAAAGGCCCGCAAGGGCCTTTTTTCTTGTTCTTCGCACGGTTCCGGAAAGACGAGTGGACAGCGTCAGGATGACGTCCTGCGACCGGAGACCGGACCGATATCAGTAAAGAACGTCGACAAATTTCCACCTCATCACTTGAGCACAACAAAAAAGCCCGGCGATGCCTCGCCGGGCTTCAGGGGCCGCCAAGTTTCTGCGGTTACAGCATCAGGCGTTGCTGGTGCCCTTACCGTTGCGTGCTTCGATAACGACGGCCTTCACTGCCTTGACGCCGATACCGAGCTGCTTCTTCGCGACGGCCAGACCGTAGCTCGCAGCGATTTCGTCACTGTCGTCGACGCCATTCGGCACGATGACGACCAGCGTCCCGTCGTTGAGTATCCGGACGCGGTATTCCGTCACCGCGCCGTCTGCACGAACCACCGTGCCATTCTTCCAGTCGCTGCCCTTGCCCTTCAGGTCCGGCGTCTTGTTGGTCAAAGTCGGCGTACCTTCCAGCTCAATGGCGTTACCGCGATCGACCACGTGGAACGTGCCGCGGTTGTCCAGCGCTTCCGGACGATCCGAGCGGAACACGACGAGCGTGTTCCGTTGTTCGCGTTCTTCACGTGCGTCATTCAGGCCCAGACTCGCCTTGCCGTCCATACGCAGGACCGAAGTCGAGAGCGCGCCGTCAGCGATATCGATTGCATCGCCACGTTGAGCCGGGGTGACCGGCAGGCCAACGATGAGCGCCGGCGCTTCCGTCCTCGCGACTACCTGATCGCCGACGACCTTGCCTGCGTCCTTCGTGGCTTGCGCCGTCCCGTTCGCGCCCGTGGCGTCGGCAACGAGCGCAGATGGGGTGTAGGCCGGGCGAACGTCTGCTTGTGCGACGACAGCCGACGTGTCGAGGATGTAGTTGCCTGCATCCGCGCCAGCCAACGACAGACCTTCGCCGTTCACCGGCTTGTTCGTGCCGGCGTTGCTGTTGTCGAAGCTGCCCGTATCGCCGACGATCGCAACCTTGTCGCCCGCAACCACGCCATGCAGCGCCAGATCGCCCACAGCTGCAACCGTCTTGCCATCATACGATTTGTCCTTCGCGGAACCGGTCGCGGTGATGACCTTCGGGGTGATGTCGGCCTTCGCAACTTCCTTCGACGTGTCGAGCGAATAGTTGTTTGCGTCGTTGCCCGTCAGGACCAGGCCGGAGCCGTTCACCGACTTGTTCCTGCCTGCGTTGCGGTTGTCGAAGTCGCCGTTCGAGCCCTCTGCACGAATGTCGTCACCGTCCACCAGACCGGAGAGCTTCACGTCGGACAGGTGAGCGATCGTGTTGCCGTCGTAGACCTTGTTATCGGCCTTCGCGGACGCTTCGATCGTCTTCGGCGTGATCGCGGCCTTGCCGACTTCCGCCGTGTTGTCGAAGACGTAGTTCTGCGCGTCTTCGCCCGCGAGCGTCAAGCCACTGCCGTTGACCGACTTGCCCTTGCCTGCGTTCTTGTCCGAGAACGTACCGACTGTCCCGGCCACACGTAGATCATCGCCTGCCACCACATCGTTGGCGTATGCATGACTTAGCACTGCGACCGTATTGCCGTCGTAGACCTTGTCGGATGCAGCAGCCGTCACCGTGATCGACTTCGGCGTGATGTCTGCCGTCGCGACTGCGTGCTTCGTGTCGAGAACGTAGTTGCCCGAGTCGTCTCCCACGAGCGAGAGACCTTCGCCGTTGACCGATTTGGACTTGCCGACGTTCTTCGTGTCGAACTTGCCGGTCGTGCCGTCTGCGGCGACAACATCCTGACCGATGATGCCAACCAGTTTCACGTTGCTCAGGTCAGCCGTGACGTTGCCGTCATAAGTCTTGTCCTTTGCGTTCGCGGTGGCCGTGATGACCTTCCGATCGATGTTGGCGTGCGCAACCTCGTCGTTCGCGAGGACGTAGTTGTTGGCATCGTTACCCGTCAGACCGAGCCCCGTTGCGTGGACAACCTTGCCCGTCCCTGCGTTCTTGTCTGCGAACGTGGCGCCCGTCGCAGTCGAATCGATGTTGTCGCCGTTGATGATGCCATTCAGCGTGATTGCACCGATCGTGGCCGTGGTCGTCGCGTCGTAGACCTTGTTCTCGGCCGTAGCGCTTGCCGTGATCGTCTTCGGCGTGATCGACGCACCCGTGACCGTCGTCGTCAGATCATAGTTCTGTGCGTCTGCACCCGCCAGCGACAGACCCGAACCGACAACCGACTTGCCCGTACCGACATTCTTGTCGGAGAACGAACCGGTATTGCCCGAGATGGACAGGTTATCGCCCGCGACAATGCGAGTCGTGTCGAGGGCGACGTTCGTCAGGTCCGCATGGTTCGTGCCGTCGTACACCTTGTCTTGAGCGGCAGCCGTGCCCGTGATCGCGCGCTTGGTGATATCGGCAGTCAGGTGCAGCGTGTCATTCTGCGACCCTGAGGACAGTACATAGTTGCCTGCGTCGCTGCCCGCGAGCGACGTCGTGACCTGTTGATTTGCATGGAATCCTGACCCACGATTTGCATTGAATTCTGACCCACCCCTTGGACCAGCTTTGCGGGTTATTCGGTGGGTATCTGGGTCTTCTTTCTCTCCTTTTTTGGCTGTGTCGTGCTGTTTCTGAAACGATAGCT
>NZ_CADFEH010000041.1:0-72155 GCF_902833155.1 Burkholderia sp. BCC1047
TGCCTACTTCGATGCACGGGGACTGATCTCGATCCGCCGCACGGTGGATCGCCTCCAGAGCATTAACTGAACCGCCGTATGCGGACCCGCACGTACGGTGGTGTGAGAGGGCTGAGGGGGTAACCCCTCACCCTACTCGATTGCGACCAGACGTGCGACGCAGGCGGCGATCGTGTCGCGTACGCGCACGATCGCCGGGTCGCGCTGCGTGCTCGTGCGCCAGCCGATCTCGACCGGATAGCGCGGCAGGTCGACCGGGCACGCGAGCGCACGCAGCGACGTCGCTTGCGCGATCGCATGCGCCGCATGCGCGGGGATCGTCGCGACCGCGTCGGAGCCGGCGAGCAGGTACGGCAGCGCGGCGAAATGCGTGGTCGACGCCGCGACGCGCCGCTTGTGGCCGAGCGCGGCCAGCGCCTCGTCGACGATCCCGATCACGCCGCCCGACGACACGAGCAGGTGGTTGCGCCGCAGGAATTCGGCGAGCGTCAGCATACGCGGCGCCCGCGCGCGGCCGGTCGGATCGATCAGGCACGCATAGCCGCCGGTGGCGACCGCGCGCCGGCTGAGCCCGTTCGCCGAGAATCCGCCCGACGCGATCGCGACGTCGACGCCGTGCCGCAGCAACGCGTCGCCGGCGATGCCGCTGTGCGTCTGCCGGAAGATCAGCCGGATGCCGGCCGCATCGCGCGCGACCGCATCGATCAGCGCGCGGCCGAGCGCGATTTCGAAATCGTCGGACAGCCCGATCGATATCGTGCGGCCGACGCGGTCGCCGCCGTCGGCCGCGATCGCGAGGCTTTCGCGGCAGCGGTCGAGCGCATCGGATAGGATCGGCTTCAGTTCGTCCGCGCGCGGCGTCGGCGCGAGCCCGCGGCCGGTCCGCACGAACAGCGGATCGGCATAGATCGCGCGCAGCCGGCCGAGCGCCGCGCTGACCGCCGACTGCGTGAGATCGAGCCGCAGCGCCGCGCGGCTCGCGCCGCCTTCCTCGTACAGCGCCTCGAACACCTTCAGCAGGTTCAGGTCGAGGCCGGCGATATCATCCGTATTCATGACACATATCGTTCTATCGATTTGATCGATGACATCTTATCGATAAAGATGGCGCCATCCCACTCACCGGAGACGCCTATATGTCCACCTCAGTCATCGCCGCGCTGCAGATCGGCGCATCGCCCGCCGGCACGCGCGCCACGCTCGACACGATCCTCGGCTACGAAATCGCGATCCGCGACAGCGGCGCGTCGCTGGTCGTGCTGCCCGAGGCCGTGCTCGGCGGCTATCCGAAAGGCGAGATCTTCGGCACGCGGCTCGGCTACCGGCTGCCCGAAGGGCGCGACGCGTATGCGCGCTACGCCGCGCAGGCGATCGACGTGCCGGGGCCGGAAACCGACGAGCTGGCCGCGCTGTCGCAGCGCACGGGCGCGAGCCTCGTGGTCGGCGTGATCGAGCGCGGCGGCAGCACGCTGTACTGCACGGCGCTGTTCTTCGATCCGCGCGACGGGCTCGTCGCGAAGCACCGCAAGCTGATGCCGACCGGCACCGAGCGGCTGATCTGGGGGCAGGGCGACGGCTCGACGCTGCCGGTCGTCGACACGGCCGCCGGCCGCGCGGGCGCCGCGATCTGCTGGGAGAACCACATGCCGCTGCTGCGCTGCGCGATGTACGCGAAAGGCGTGCAGATCTGGTGCGCGCCGACCGTCGACGAGCGCGACGTGTGGCAGAGCTCGATGCGGCACATCGCGCACGAGGGGCGCTGCTTCGTCGTGAGCGCGTGCCAGGTGCAGCCGTCGCCGCGCGCGCTCGGCATCGACGTGCCGGGCTGGGACCCGGAGCGGCCGCTGATCCGCGGCGGCAGCGTGATCGTCGGGCCGCTCGGCGACCTGCTGACCGAGCCGCTGATCGGCGAGGCCGGGCTCGTGACCGCGCGTATCGACACCGACGAGCTCGTGAAGGCGCGCTACGACTTCGACGTCGTCGGCCACTACGCGCGTGCGGACGTGTTTTCGCTGCACGTCGACGAGCGGCCGAAGCGGCCGGTGCTGTTCGGCGGGTAGCGCAAGCGGGGCCGGGCGCCACATGGCGCCCGGAACATGAACGGCGGCGGCGTGTGCTCGCCGCCTTGCCGCGTCAGCGCATCGGCGCTTCCGCGATCCGCATGTAGTCGGCGATGCGCCGGCCTTCCATGTCCGGAAACTGCTCGTGCACGGTGATGTCGCCCATCCGCGCGATGTCGAAGGTGCGGAAATCGTCGCGCAGCTCGCACCACGCGCCGATCGTCCAGCGCCCGCCCCAGTAGACGAGCCCGAGCGGCCACACGCGGCGCTGCGAATGCGCACCGAGCCGGTCGCGATAGTCGAAGCTGACGATGTGGCGCGTGTCGATCGCCTGGTGGATCGCGTCGACCTTCGCGCAAAACGTCTCGTCGATGTGGAACGACGGCGCGAACACGGGCAGGCGGTCGAGCGCCGTGCGCTTGTCGGCCGGCATCGCCGACGCGATCTTCGCGAGCGCCGAGCGCGCGCCGCTCGCGAAGCGCGCACCGCCCCAGGTCTCGAGCATGCGCGCGCCGGTGGCGAGCGCCGCCAGCTCCTCGGCCGTGAACGTGAGCGGCGGCAGGCTCGCGTTGCGGTTCAGCCGGTAGCCAATGCCGGCTTCGCCTTCGATCGGCACCCCTGACAGTTGCAGGTCACGCACGTCGCGATAGACCGTGCGCGGCGACACCGACAGCCAGTCGGCCAGTTGCTGCGCGGTCGTGAGACGACGCCCGCGCAACAGCTCGGCGATCTGGAACAGGCGGTCGGCACGGCGGGTCATGACAGCACCTCGATTCCTCGGGCGACGGGGACTTCGCGATGATAGCGCCGCGCCGGCCCGCTGACTGCTGCGCTCAGTGGCATTTCGGCGCGTGCAGGCCGACGCGGTTGCCTTCCGTGTCGATCAGGTAGCCGACGTAGCCGTAGTTGTTCGGCAGCTCGACGACCGAGCCCTGCACGACGCCGCCCGCGCGCTTCGCGCGTTCGAGCGCCGCGACGACCGATTCGCCGGCGTTCAGGTAGACGAGCACGCCGTTCGCGCTCGGCTTGATCTGCTGCGGATCGAACACGATGCTGCCGCCGGTGCTCGACGCGTCGCGATCGAACGTCGCCATCGGCACGCCGCCGATGACCGCGCGCTGCAACGTGGTTTGCAGCACGGTTTCGTAGAAGCGGATCGCGCGATCGAAATCGAGGGACGGAATGTCGAACCACGCGATCGCGCGTTCCGGGGTGGCAGTGGCAGTTGCAGACGTCATGACGAGTTCCTTGTTGTTCGGGTTCTTGATGGAAACCAGCCTTGCATTGCGCCGGGATTGCAGTGTGGCGGGGGGCTGCTGACAGCGTGCTGTCAGTAGTCATGGCGGTGCTGACAAAAGGCGGGGTGGCGTCCGGTCGTGCGGGATCGCCCGCGTGGATGGGAAGCGGCAGGGGCGTGCAGGACGGCGGCGTAAAGAAAAACGCCCGGCGGGTGCCGGGCGTCGTCTGGGTGTCAGCAGGCGGCCGCAGCGGCCGGTTCGCGTGTCAGGCGTCGCCTTCCGGCGCGGCCGGGCGTGCCTTCACGCTGCCGGCGATCAGGTCGAAGCGGAACAGCCGGCATTCGAGCGCGCCGTTGAACAGCGGCGTCTTCGCCGATTCGCGCAGCCGCAACTGGCCCGGCAGCGAACGGTCGGACGTCAGCAGGAACGCCTGCCAGCCGGTGAAGCGCTGCTTCAGCGCATCGCCGAGCGCGTTGAAGAACTCGCTGTCCGGCGCGTCGGTGTGCGTGCGGCGGAATGCGTCGTCGTTGCCGCGGTTGCGACCGGTTTCGCGCACCTCGCCGCGCGCGCTGCGGCCGCGCACTTCGATCCGCTCGCCGTACGGCGGGTTCGCGAGGAGGATGCCCGGCCCGTCGCACGGCGGCGTCATCCCGCGCGCGTCGACCTGCTTGAGCCACACCGACGGCACGCCCGCGCGCTCGAGGTTCGCGCGCGCCTTCTCGAGCATGTCGCCGGAGATGTCGCTGCCGTACACGCCGAGCGCGTCGCCGCGCTTGGCCCGTGCCGCGCGCTTCGCGTCGAGCGCCGGAACCTTCAGCCCCTGCCACGCGGTGATGTCGTACTGCTTGAGCTTTTCGAAGCCGAACCGGCGTTCGACGCCGGGCGCCACGCCGAGCGCGATCTGCGCGGCTTCCGCGAGGAACGTGCCGCTGCCGCACATCGGGTCGTACAGCGCGGTGCCGGGCGTCCAGCCAGTCAGGCGCAGGATGCCGGCCGCGAGGTTCTCGCGCAGCGGCGCCGCACCCTTGTCGAGACGCCAGCCGCGCTTGAACAGCGGCTCGCCCGACGTGTCGAGGTACAGCGTGCACTCGTTGACGGTCAGGAACGCGAACACGCGCACGTCCGGCGCACCGGTGTCGATGCTCGGGCGCGAGCCGGTTTTCTCGCGCATCCGGTCGCAGATCGCATCCTTCACGCGCAGCGTCGTGAATTCGAGGCTCTTCAGCGGCGACTTGATCGCGGTGATGTCGATGCGCAGCGTCTGCGTCGACGCGAACCAGCGCTCCCACGGCTGCTCGAGCGCGAGCGCGTAGACGTCCTGCTCGTTGCGGTACGGGCCGTGCGCGATCTTCAGCAGGATCCGGCTCGCGATCCGCGAATGGAGGTTCGCGGCCATGCCGGCGGCCCAGCCGCCGCTGAAATGGACGCCGCCCGGCACCTGCGCGCCCGCGGTGAACGGCGCGCCGTTCAGGTGGCGGCCGGCGATTTCGGCCAGCTCGGCGGCAAGCGCCGCTTCGAGGCCGCGCGGGCAGGGGGCGAAGAATTCGAACAGGGTGGGCGAGGACATAAGGCGGGTGAGGACGTGCAAAAGTCCACTATTGTACGCGGCGCGGGCGACCGGGGCCGGCGTTTCGGCGCGGCGGCACCGGCGCGGCCGCCGCTCGCGCGTGCCGGGCGGGCCGGGAAGGCGGCGAGGGGCGGCCGGGCACGCGCCGCCGCGCCGCCGCAGCTCAGTGCGCGCCCGGCTGGCCGGCGCGCGCGGCGGGGTTGGCCGCCGGCCAGAACAGCGCGAGCGGATTCGACAGCACCGTGCGGACGATCGCGGCGACGAGCGCGCGCACCTTGGTCGGGCGCAGGCTGCGCGAGCGCACGGCCATCGTAAACGCGAGCGCGAAGCTCACGAGCACGTTGAGGATCGCCATGCTCAGCACGCCCGCGCCGGCCCACCACAGCTCGGGCGTGCCGAGCGCACCCTTGCCCAGCACGCCGAGCGCGACCCCGATCGAGCCGGCCGACAGCGTCACGTGCCGCACCTCGAACGGGAACATGAACACGGTGACGATCGCCGGGACGAGGCCGAGCATCAGGCCGAGGCCGACGTTCGCGACCACGCCCGCGACGTTCGACCGGCAGAAATGCGCGAGCTTCGCGGCGCCGGCCGCGCCGAGCGTCAGGCGCAGCCGGCGGTTGTACGTAAGCGCGTCGCCGACCCGGTGCAGCACGAACCAGTTGTCGGCCCAGCCCGCGAGCAGGCTCGACGCCCACAGCAGCACGCCGGTGAGCGCCGCATAGAACGGCGTCGGGCCCAGCAGCGAGAACGAGTGCAGCGTCGCGTGCGCTTTCTCCGGCGAGATCAGGTTCGCGTGCAGCACGTTGCTTGCGAACAGCTGCACGAGCAGGCACACCGGCAGCACGACGAGCACGTTGCCGGAAATCGCGGCCGCCTGCGTGCGGATCAGCGCGATCACCGACCCGACGAACGCCTTCACGCCTTCGTCGTGGCCGGTGTCGTCGAGTTCGCGCGCGAGCGTCGGCGCGGTCATCGCGGGCTGCTTGGTCGCGAGCGTGAAGTGCAGGAAGTGCATCAGCATGAAGCTGGCCGCGTAGTTGATGCCCGCGAGCAGCCCTTCGAGCATCGACTGCAGGTGCGCGCCCGTGATCGCGAACTTCACGCACACGGTCGCGACGGTGACGAGGCCGCCGCCCGCGGCCATCCGCAGCATCTTCAGGTACTCGGCGCGGCCGCGCGAGATGTAGTGCTCGCCGGTGTCCGCGTTGGTCTCGACGAGCTTGCGCGCGAACAGCGAGAAGTTGCTGCGCACCAGATGCGCGACGCTCTGGCTGCTCTGGTTCGCGTCGACGAGTTCGGCGGTCAGGTGCGCCATCCCGCGCAGGTCGTCGCGCGCCATCCACGCGTTCAGCAGCATTTCCGCGCGCAGGATGCGCATGCGCATCCGCTCGACCTGGAACACGATGTCGACCGACACGCCGTTGCGGTACAGGTGCGCGAACACGTCGTCGACGGCGATCCGGCATTCGTCGAGCAGCACGCGCAGGTAGTTCACCTCGTGCAGCAGCTTGCTCGGGTCGCCGCCGTCCTCGACGGCCGCATGCGCGGTCTCGACCGCGAGCATCGCGCGCGTGAGGCGGTAGAACGGCTGCGATTCGAGCGGCTGGCGTTCCAGCGGCTTGCGCGCGTCGTCGTCGGACAGCCGGCTGCGCACCGTCTGCGACAGGCCGGTCGAGCTGATCTGGCAGGTCAGGTTGTGCAGCGCGGCCAGCAGGTCGCGCGAGAACGAGCCGGGCTCGTGGCGCTCTTCGTCGGTGACGTCGAACGAGATCAGCTCGGCGACGCGCGCGAGCAGGTCGTCGGGCAGCGCGTCGATCCATTTCGCGTCCTCGGGCGTCGGGAACATCAGCGTGAACAGCGCCGACAGCTCGCGGCGGTTCGGCGCGGGCGGGATCAGCGACGAGTCGATCCGCTCGAACAGCGCGCCGAAGAAGCCCGAATGCACGGGCATGCCGGCGTCGCACAGCAGCGAGATGCCGTCGCACTCGCGCAGGATGCCGCGCAGGATGCGCGCCGCGTGCGCTTTCCACGCGGGGTTGCGATCGAGCACGTGGAACAGGTAGCGCAGCCGCGCATGGGCCGGATACGCGCGGGTGTCGGCGTCGCGCTCGGCCGGCGCGTCCTGCACGGTGCCGTTGCGGCGCAGCCAGTGCGCGAGCTCGATCAGCCATTCGCTGCGCTCGGCGTACGACGCGTCGGCATCGGCGTTGGCGAGCAGCGCATCGAGCTGGTGACCGGCATTGCGCGATGCGCGCCACTTCTTGATCAGGGTCGTCAGGGAACGAAACATAAACGGAATAGCGAAAGCCCGGGACGGGCGGGTTCGGGATGCCGGCCGGGGAAACGGCGCGGCGCCGGTGAGAACGGGTGAGACGGGGCCGGCGGCCGGACGATGCGCGGCGACCCGCGATGCGGCTGCCCCGCCGCGGTGCACGCGGTTCGCGTGCGGGCGCCGGGGGGCACGGCGGTCGGGCCGAACGCGGCCCGGCGCCGCTGACTGGCGCGCACGACGAACGGCGCGAGCCTGAAAGTGCGTAGGATCGTCAATCGGGCCGGAAAACGCAAGCCGACCGCATTGCATGGCGCGGGTTCCGGCGGCTTTTGACAAAGAATGTCATGGCCGTCCGGCCGACGGCGGCGTGCTGCTCCGTTCGGCTGTCGGCGTGTGCGACGGGACGCGCCGCGCCGTCCGACACCGGACACCGCGCAGGCGAACGCCGTGTCGAACGTCCGCCTGCGCGCCGTCGCGTTCGCTTATGCGCCGGACTTGCCCGTCGCGCCGGCGTCGCCGCCGGCCGTCGGGTTGGCCGGGCACGGCACGACCGGCGCGGCGGCCGTCTTGCCGCCGGGCGCGGCCGCCGCGCCGCGGCGGGCGGCCATCGCACGCACGGCGTCCGCGGCCTGCGCGGCAATCACGTCGAGCGCGCGCCGGTGGCCGGCGACGAGCGCGTCGTAGCCGTCCGCGACCGGTTCCGCGACGCTCGTGCGGCAGGTCATCACGGCCTGCGGGGCGAGCGAGCGCACGCTCCAGACGGCGTCGATCGCCGCGCGCTTGCCCGGCCACGACTCGAAGCGCTGCACGTTCACGCTGATGCGGTACACGGGCACGCCGGCCGGATACGCGGAATTCGCGACGTCGATCGTGCCGAGCTGCGCGGCCAGATCGTCCGACAGCGCGCGGCGGATCTCGTCGGCGGGCGGCGACGCCCAGCGTTCCTGCTCGAGCACGTCGACCTGCGCCGCGTTCTTCTGCACGACCAGCTGGCTCTTCGCGACCTGCTCGGGCACGCCGACCGACGGCACCTCGATCAGGAACGCCGGGTTGGCCGGCGCGGTGCGCAGCGGCGCCGCGGCGTCGGCCGGGCTGAGCGTGTAGAACCGCGCGGGCGGCGAGCTGCACGCGGCGAGCGCGAGTGCGGCGAAGACTGCCGCCGCGCCGCTCGCGAAACCGTTCACGCGTGTCGTCATGGTTTATCTCCTGGCTTGCCCTTGAGCAGCGATTCGGGGTGGCGCTCCAGATAATCGGCGAGCGCGTTCAGCGATTGCAGCGTGCGCGTGAGCTCCTTCAGCGCGCCGCGCACGTCGGACTGCAGCGGCGAATCCTGCTGCAGCGTCGCTTCGGCGGTCGAGAAGGTCTGCTTCGCGGCCGACAGCGTGTCGCGCGCTTCCGGCGCGACCTGCGTGTCGAGCTGCTTGAACAGCTTGTCGGCGTTCGACAGCGCGCTGTTCAGGTTCGCGCCGATCTGGTCGAACGGCACCTTGTCGAGCTTCTTCGCGATGTCGGCGACCTGCAGCTGCAGCTCGTCGAGCGTGTTCGGCACGGTCGGCAGCTCGAGCGGCTGGCGGGCCGTGTCGATCTTCACGGCCGGCGCCTTCGGGAAGAAGTCGAGTGCGACGTACAGCTGGCTCGTCAGCAGGTTGCCGGTGCGCAGCTGGCCGCGCAGCCCGTGCTGGACGAGCCGCTCGACGATCTCGCGCCGCGCCGGTTCGCCCTTGCTCTCGATCGTCTCGCGGAAGCGGCGGCCGAGGCGTTCCGGATACACGTTGATCGTCACCGGCATCAGGAAGTTCTTCGTCTTCGGATCGAAGTCGATGCCGATGTTCGTCACTTCGCCGAGCACGATGCCGCGGAAATCGACCGGCGCGCCGACGGCGAGCCCGCGCAGCGACTGGTTGAAGTTCATCACGACCTGCAGCGGCTGGCCGTCCGGGTCGCGCATCGCGTCGCCCTCGTCGGAGCCGAGACGGAACGTCGTGTTGTTCGGCGCGGTCGTGCCGGTGCCCTGGTTCGGCGGCGTCTGGAACGCGATGCCGCCGAGGATCACGGTCGCGAGCGACTGCGTGTTCAGCTTCAGGCCGCTCGAATCGAGCCGCAGATCGACGCCGCTCGCCTGCCACCAGCGCGTGTTCAGCCCGACGTACTGGTCGTACGGCGCATTGACGAACACGTTGAACGTCACGCCGGTGCCGTCCTTGTCGAGCGAGAAGCCGACCACCTGGCCGACCTGCACGCGGCGGTAGTAGACCGGCGAGCCGATGTCGACCGAGCCGAGCGAATCGCCGCGCAGCACGTACTGCGTGCCTTTCTGGTCCCCCGTGACGGCGGGCGGCGTCTCGAGGCCGGTGAAGTCGGTCAGCGTGTCCTGGCCGTGACCCGCGTCGACGCCGATGTACGCGCCGGACAGCAGCGTGCCGAGCCCCGACACGCCGGTCGCGCCGACGCGCGGCCGCACGATCCAGAAGCGCGAGCCCTTGACCGCGAAATCCTCGGCCTCCTTCTTGAGCTGCACCTGGACCAGCACGCGCGACAGGTCTTTCGACAGCTTGATCGTCTTGACCGTGCCGATCTCGACGTCCTTGTACTTGACCTGGGTCTTGCCCGGCTCGAGCCCTTCGGCGCTATGGAAGCTGATCGTGATTTCCGGGCCGCGTTCGCGCACGGACTTGATCACGAGGCCGATGCCGATCAGCGCGGCGATCAGCGGCACGAGCCAGACGAGCGACGGCAGCCAGCCGCTTTTCGTCGAGATCGTCGGATCGGGCGGCCGGGGCGCGTCGTGCTGCGGGCCTTGTGGACTATTCATGGTGATTCCCTGAGGTTTCGACTGGATCCCAGATCAGGCGGGGATCGAACTGCATCGACGCGAGCATCGTCAGGATCACGACCGAGCCGAACGCGAGCGCGCCGGGGCCGGCCGTGATGACGGCGAGCGAACGGAAATGGACGAGCGCGACGGTCAGCGTCACGACGAAGATGTCGAGCATCGACCAGCGGCCGATGCGCTCGACGATCCGGTAGAGGCGCGTGCGCTGCAGCGGCCGCCACGCGGCGCGGCGCTGCGCGCTGGTGACGAGGATCGTCAGCACACCGAGCTTGAGCATCGGCACGAGGATGCTGGCGACGAACACGACGACGGCGAGCGGCCAGTCCCCGGACGTCCAGAAATAGATGACGCCGCTCATGATCGTGTCCTGCTGCGACCCGACGATCGACGACGTGCGCATGATCGGCAGCAGGTTCGCCGGAATGTAGAGGATCGCGGCCGCGAGCAGCAGCGCCCACGTGCGCATGATGCTGTTCGGCGTGCGCACGTGCAGCGCGCTGCCGCAGCGCGCGCAATGCGCGTGCGGCCGGTCGATCGTCTGCACGAGCCCGCACGCGTGGCAGCTGGCATAGCCCTCGCGGGCGGCGGTCGGCGTGGGGCGCGTCATCGGCGGGGCGCGTCCGGCAGCGGCGCGGCGGGGTCGGGCCGCCCGGGCGTGCGGCCGGCGCGCAGGTCGTCGGCGATGTCCCACACCGTGCGCGGGTCGAACATCAGCACGACGGCGGTCATCAGCGTGAGCGCGCCGAACGCGAACAGCGCCGCGTCGGGCACGACGCGCGCGAGGCTCACCATCTTCACGATCGTGACCACGATGCCGAGCATGAACACCTCGATCATCCCCCACGGCCGCACGAGCTGGATCGTGCGCAGCACGAGGTTGAGGCCGGGCGGCACGACGCCGCGGCGGAGCGGCAGCAGCACGTAAAGCAGCGCGGCCATCTCGACGAGCGGGAACAGCACGGTCGAGCAGAACACCATCACGCCGACGACCGCCATGTCCTGATGCCACAGCGTGTCGATCGCGCCGATCAGCGTCGTCTGCACGCGCGTGCCGTTCAGGTCCATTTCGAGGATCGGGAACGTCTGCGCGATGATGAACGTGACGAGCGCCGCGACCGCGAGCGCGGTGATGCGCTCGATCTGCGTGGTGCTGTTGCGATAGAGCAGCGCGTCGCAGCGCGGACAGCGCGCGATCTCGCGGCCGGCGAGGCGCGGTTTATGCAACAGTGCGTCGCATTCGTGGCAGGCAATCAGGTCGTATCGTTGCATGGAAAAGGCGGTGTCGCGACGGCCGGGGGAACGCGTCGACGGGGCCGGAACCCGCGCCAATCTTACCAAAAGGGCTTTTTCGGTGGGTCAAGGATCGTGAGTTGCGTGACCGGTCGGTAACATGGCGGGAAGCCGTCAGCCGGCTGGCGCGCCTGTCCTCAGAGTCCGCGCGCGTCAAAAGGTTGCGGTAGCATGGCGCCCTTGACGTGCGTCGGACGAATTTACCGGCGCAGCCGTTCGCTGAACTGAGGAACCCACAATGGCATCGAAATCGCCGCCGGCCGTGCCGGCACGCTACGCGCACACCGCGATCGCACTGCACTGGCTGATCGCGCTGCTGATCGTCTGCGGCTTCGCGCTCGGCTGGGTGATGACGGACATCCCCGGCTTCACGCCGACCAAGCTGAAGTATTTCTCGTGGCACAAGTGGATCGGCGTGACGGTGTTCGCGCTGGCCGTCGTGCGCGTGCTGTGGCGGGCGACCCACGTGCCGCCGCCGCTGCCGGGCAACACGCCGGCGTGGCAGCGCGCGGCGTCGCACGGCGTGCACATGCTGCTGTACGTGCTGATGATCGCGATCCCGGTGACGGGCTACCTGTACAGCTCGGCGTCGAACATCCCGGTCGTCTATCTCGGCGTCGTGCCGCTGCCGCGCCTGATCGACCCCGATCCGGCGCTCAAGGAAACCTTCAAGACGCTGCACGTCTCTTTGAATTACATTCTGCTTGCGCTCGTCGCGATGCACGTGCTCGCGGCGCTCAAGCACCAGCTGTTGGACCGCGACGGCCTGTTGTCGCGCATGCTTCCCTTTGCCAAATGAAGGATCCCATGAAAGTGTCTTTCTCCCGCTCCATGCTGACCGCGTTCGCCGCGGCGGCGCTTGTCGCGTCGGGCGCGGCGCATGCCGACGTCGATCTCGCGAAGAGCAAGGTGTCCGCCGTGTCGAAGCAGATGAACGTGCCGACCGAAGGCGCGTTCAAGAAGTTTTCCGCGCAGGTGAAGTTCGACCCGGCGAAAGCGGCGCAGGGCAGCGCGCAAATGACGATCGACGTCGCGAGCTTCGACCTCGGCGACAAGATGTACAACGACCAGGTCGCCGGCAAGGACTGGTTCGACGCGAAGACCTATCCGCAGGCGACCTTCGTGTCGTCGGCGATCGCGCCGGCCGGCGGCAACAAGTACAACGTGACCGGCAAGCTGACGATCAAGGGCAAGGCCGAGACCGTCACGGTGCCCGTCACGGTCGCGCAGAACGGCGCGACGCAGACGTTCGACGGCGTACTGCCGATCAAGCGTTCGGCCTTCAACGTCGGCACCGGCGAGTGGAAGGACACGTCGATCGTCGCGGACGAAGTGCAGATCAAGTTCCATCTCGTTGCCACGAAGTAAGCGGCGGGTTGCCGCGTCAACTGAATGCCGCGCGAGGGCGCGGCGCCGTTCCCAGGAGAAAAAGTTTGAAAAAGCATCTGATCATCGCCGCCGGCGCGCTGGCCGCTTCGCTCTCGTTCTCGGCCTTCGCCGAAAGCGCGACCTACCAGTTCGACCCGAGCCACACGTACCCGAGCTTCGAGGCCGACCACTTCGGCGGCCTGTCGGTCTGGCGCGGCAAGTTCGACAAGTCGAGCGGCACCGTGACGCTCGATCGCGCGGCGAAGACCGGCACGGTCGACGTGACGACCGACATCGCGTCGATCCACACGGGCAGCGCGAAGCTCGACGAGCACCTGCAGACGGCCGAATTCTTCGATGCGGCGAAGTTCCCGCAGGCGAACTACAAGGGCACGATCAAGTTCGACGGCGACAAGCCGGTGTCGGTGGTCGGCAACCTGACGCTGCATGGCGTCACGAAGCCGCTGACGCTGAAGATCGATTCGTTCAAGTGCATGCCGCACCCGATGCTCAAGCGTGAAGTGTGCGGCGTCGACGCGGTCGGCGAATTCAGCCGCGACGATTTCGGCCTCGACTACGGCAAGCAGTACGGCTTCAAGATGAAGACCAAGCTGCTGATCACGGCCGAAGCGGTCAAGCAGCAGTAAGACTCGCCGGCGAGGCCGGCCGTCGCGCCGGCCGCCGCGAGCCAACCGCCGCGCTCCCGTTACCGGGGCGCGGCGGTTTTTTTTGCGCGCCTATAATCGCCCGAGCGCCGCATGTGGCCAAGCGGATCGTGCAGCGCCGGGCAGGCCGACAGCGCGACAGCGGCCGCCCCGAACAGAACGTACAACGACAAGGAGATCGCCGATGCATGCCGTCACGCAGTCCAGCTCCATTGCCTCGTCGCCGCGCGTGTGGCGCGCGGTGGTCGCCGCATCGATCGGCAACGCGCTCGAGTGGTTCGATCTCGTCGTCTACGGCTTTTTCGCGGTGACGATCTCGAAGCTGTTCTTCCCGGCCGGCAGCGACACCGTGTCGCTGCTCCTCACGCTCGGCACGTTCGGCGTGTCGTTCTTCATGCGCCCGCTCGGCGCGATCGTGCTCGGCGCGTATGCCGACCGCGCGGGCCGCAAGGCCGCGCTCACGCTGTCGATCCTGCTGATGATGGCCGGCACGCTGATCATCGCGGTGCTGCCGACCTACGGGACGATCGGCGTCGCCGCGCCGGTGATCCTCGTCGCCGCGCGGCTGATGCAGGGCTTCTCGGCCGGCGGCGAGTTCGGCAGCGCGACCGCGTTCCTCGCCGAGCACGTGCCGGGCCGGCGCGGCTTCTTCGCGAGCTGGCAGGTCGCGAGCCAGGGGCTCACGACGCTGCTCGCCGCGGGCTTCGGCACCGTGCTGAACGCGCAACTCACGGCCGACCAGATGGCGTCGTGGGGCTGGCGCGTGCCGTTCTTCTTCGGGCTGCTGCTCGGGCCGGTCGCGTACTACATCCGCACCAAGGTCGACGAGACGCCCGAATTCCTCGCGGCCGAAGGCACCGCGAACCCGCTGCGCGATACGTTCGCGACGCACAAGGCGCGTCTCGTGGCCGCGATGGGCGTGGTCGTGCTCGGCACCGTCGCGACTTATCTCGTGCTGTTCATGCCGACCTACGGCGTGAAGCAGCTCGGCCTCGCGCCGTCCGCCGCATTTGCGGCGATTCTCGTCGTCGGCGTGATCCAGATGGCGTTCGCGCCGCTCGTCGGCCACTGGTCGGATCGTTACGGCCGCGTGCGCGTGATGATCGCGCCGGCCGTCGGCATTCTCGTGCTGATCTACCCGGCGTTCGCGTATCTCGTCGCGCATCCGGGCTTCGGCACGCTGATCGCGCTGCAGGTGCTGCTCGCGTTCCTGATGACCGGCTACTTTGCGGCGCTGCCGGGGCTGTTGTCCGAAGTGTTCCCGGTGCAGACGCGCACGACCGGGATGTCGCTCGCGTACAACGTCGCGGTGACGATCTTCGGCGGCTTCGGGCCGTTCATCATCGCGTGGCTGATCCGCGAGACGGGGATGAAGACCGCGCCGAGCTTCTACCTGATGTTCGCGGCCGTGCTGAGCCTCGCGGCGCTGGTCGTGCTGCGGCGGCGGTTCGGGTTTCGGTGAAACGGGGCGGGCGGCGCGTCAGTTGTCGCCGCGCTCGCATACCGGCTGCGCCGGCATCAATTGCGCGGGCGCGGCGATGGTCCGCACCGGGCGGCCGGCGAGCGCATTGAGCGCCTGCCGGAGCTGCCAGTCCGCGGCCGTGCCGAAGGCGCGCTGCGGCAGCGCCGCGCTCCTTGCCGTATCGACCTTCGCGCGCACGCGCTCGTCGCGCAGCCTCTGCCGCGCCTTGCGCACCTGAGCGAACGGATCGGGCGCTTGCCGGTCCGCGTACGGCGCGCGCGAGAGATCGACTTCGCGATACCACAGCAACACGCCGTCGACGTCCGCATCCTGGCGCGGCGGCACGAGCCAGTCCGGCACGACGCCGTAACCATCCATCGGGCAGCCGTTCGGCCGCAGGTTGCGCGCGAACGTGAAATTCAGGCGCGTGCCGTCGATCAGGTCGACGCCCGTCTGCGCGAGCCCTTTCCCGTAGGTCGGCATGCCGAGCAGTTGCGCGCGGCCGAGATCCTTCAGCGCCGCCGCGGTTGCTTCGGCGGCCGACGCGCTCTGCCCGTCGACGAGCACGACGAGCGGCACGGTGCGCCACCAGTCGTCGGCCTGCAGCGGCGCGAGCGGATCCTGCCCGCGCATGACGGGCAGTTCGTAGTCGGGCCAGTTGGTCGTGTAGCGGCGGCGGTGCGTGCCGTCGCGCTCGACCGTCACCATCGCGGTGCGGTCGCGTCCCGCGAACAGCGCGGTGATGCCGATCGCCGCATTGAGCGCGCCGCCGCCGTTGATGCGCAGGTCGAGGATCAGCTGCTTCACCGGCGGCCCCGCGCGGCGCGCGGCCTGCACCGCGTCGATATAGTCGCCGACCGCCGGCTCCGGGAAGCTCGACAGCCGCGTGTACAGGACGTCGCCATCGAGCCGCTTCGCGGTCGCCGGATGCGGTTTGACGATCGCGCGCACGGGCGCGAAGCTCAGCACCGCATGCGTCGGGCCGCGCTGCACCGTGAGCTTCAGCGGCACGCCCGCGTCGCCCTTCGCGAGCTTCGTCAGCGCGCTGCCGTCGAGGCCGACGACGCTCTTGTCGTTCATCGCGACGACGAGATCGTCGGGCCGCACGCCGGCCTTTTCGGCCGGCGCATCGGGAATCACGTCGATGATGTGCAGCCCGTCGGGCCGCGTCTCGAACACGATCCCGATGCCCGGCGTGCCGTCGCGCGCGCGCCGCTCGTCATCGCGCCGTTCCTGCTCTTCCTTCGCGTTGAAGAAGCGCGCGTACGGCAGCGTCTTGATGCCTTCGTGGGTCGCGGCGTCGAGTAGCGCGCCGATGTCGACGTCGGTCAGGTGTTGCCGCTTCAGCACTTCGACGGCCGCCTTCAGTTCGCAGAGTTGCCGCTCCCAGTCGGGCGGGCAGGGCGATGGCGGTTGGGTGGCGGGCACCGAAGCGGCGGCGGGTGAAGCGGCAGGCAGCGAAGCGGCGGGCGGCGCGGATGCCGGTTGCGCACCGACGAGCGGCGCATACGGGAACGTCGCCGCGGCGGCTGCGCAGACGACGAGGCGACGAACGACAGGCATGGGAAGCATCATCGGAACCGCACGTTCGGACGGGTGACGAGGGGGCTTGCCCCGTTCACGCGCGCGGCCGGCATGCGGCGGGGCAGGGCGGTGACGATTGTAGCCGACGCCCGCGATGGCGCCGATCGAGCCGTTTGCGTGCCGCACGGCGGCGGCCCGCCCATAAAAAAACCGGCCCAAACGGGCCGGTTTTGCTTCGATGCCGAAACGGCGTGGCGCTTAAACCTGCGCGCCCGCGTTCGGATCGTCCGGATCGTGCGCGGTCTTCTTGTCCTTGATCAGGTCTTCGCGCTTGATGCCGAGCCACATCGCGAGCGAGCCCGCGACGAACACCGACGAGTAGATGCCGAACATGATGCCGACCGTCAGCGCGAGCGCGAAGTAGTGCAGCGTCGGGCCGCCGAAGAAGAACATCGACAGCACCATCATTTCCGTCGACGTGTGCGTGATGATCGTGCGCGACATCGTGGTCGTGATCGCGTGGTTGATCACTTCCTGCACGCTCATCTTGCGTTCGCGGCGGAACGTTTCCCGGATCCGGTCGAAGATGACGACCGACTCGTTGACCGAGTAGCCGAGCACCGCGAGGATCGCCGCGAGCACCGCCAGCGAGAACTCCCACTGGAAGAACGCGAAGAAGCCGAGAATGATCACGACGTCGTGCAGGTTGGCGATGATGCCCGCCACCGCGTACTTCCATTCGAAGCGGAACGACAGGTAGATCACGATGCCGATCACGACGCACGCGAGCGCGAGCAGACCGTCGGTGGCAAGCTCGCGGCCGACCTGCGGGCCGACGAACTCGACGCGCTGCAGCGTGACGTCCGGGCTCTGCGCCTTCAGCGCGCCCATCACCTGGTCGCTCTGCTGCGCGGACGTGAGGCCTTCCTTCAGCTGCAGGCGGATCAGCACGTTGCGCGACGTGCCGAAGTTCTGCACCTGCGCGTCGGCGTAGCCGAGCTTGCCGAGCGTCGCGCGCACGGGCTCGAGCTCCGCGGCCTGCTGGTACTGCACCTCGATCACCGTCCCGCCGGTGAATTCGACGGACAGGTGCAGCCCGCGGTGGAACAGGAAGAACACGGCGGCGAGGAACGTGACCAGCGAGATCACGTTGAACACCAGCGCGTGCCGCATGAACGGAATGTCTTTACGGATGCGGAAAAATTCCATGGCTTCGTCTCCGGGGCCTTATTGGGTCGAGCCCGGTTTCTTCGGCGACACGCGTTGCTGCGCGCGGTTGCGCAACTGCGGCTTGCCGGCGCGCGGCGCATTGCCCTTCGCCGGGGCGGCGAGCTTCGCGGCGCGCGCGGTGTCGGTCGATTCGTCCGCGTCGGTGAACGACGCGGCAGCCGCCGCGCCTTCCGGCTTCCACACCTGGCCGATCGCGAGCGACTTCAGCTTCTTGCGGCCGCCGTACCAGAGGTTGACGATCCCGCGCGAGAAGAACACTGCGGAGAACATCGACGTCAGGATGCCGAGGCAGTGCACGATCGCGAATGCGCGAACCGGGCCCGAGCCGAACGCGAGCAGCGCGAGGCCGGCGATCAGCGTCGTGACGTTCGAGTCGAGAATCGTCGCCCATGCATGCGCGTAGCCGGCCTGGATCGCGAGCTGCGGCGGCTGGCCGGCGCGCAGTTCCTCACGCACGCGCTCGTTGATCAGCACGTTCGAGTCGATCGCCATACCGAGCGCGAGCGCGATGGCCGCGATACCGGGCAGCGTCAGCGTCGCCTGCATCAGCGACAGCACGGCGACGAGCAGCAGCAGGTTCACCGACAGGCCGATCACCGACACCACGCCGAACAGCATGTAGTACGCGATCATGAACACGGCGATCGCGCAGAAGCCCCAGATCACCGAGTGGATGCCCATCTTGATGTTGTCCGCGCCGAGGCTCGGGCCGATCGTGCGTTCCTCGATGATGTCCATCGGCGCGGCGAGCGAACCGGCGCGCAGCAGCAGCGCGAGGTCGGCCGCGGCCTGCGGCGTCGGCTGGCCCGTGATCTGGAAGCGGTCGCCGAGTTCGGACTGGATCGTCGCGACCGTCAGCACTTCGCCCTTGCCCTTCTCGAACAGCACCATCGCCATCGGCTTGCCGATGTTCTCGCGCGACACCGTGCGCACCGCGCGGCCCCCCGCGGAATCGAGGCGGATGTTGACCGACGGACGCTGGTGTTCGTCGAAGCCGGCCGATGCGTCGATGATGCGGTCGCCGGTGAAGATCACGTCCTTCTTCAGCAGCACGGGCGCCTGGTTGCCTTGCGTGAACAGCTCCTCGCCCGGCGGCACGGGGTCGTTCGGGTTCGGGTGCGTGTTGATCGGGTCGGCGAGGCGCGCCTCGAGCGTCGCGGTGCGGCCGATGATGTCCTTCGCCTTCGCGGTGTCCTGCACGCCCGGCAGTTCGACGACGATGCGGTCGCTGCCTTGCTGCTGCAGGATCGGCTCGGACACGCCGAGCTCGTTCACGCGGTTGTGGAGCGTCGTCAGGTTCTGCTTGAGCGCGGCGTCCTCGACGGCCTTCTGCACGGCCGGCGTGAACGTGCCGACGACTTGCGTGCCGCCGCCGCCGGGCTGGGTCGCCCATTGCAGCTCGGTGATCGACGCGGCGAGCACCTTGCGGGCGTCTTCCGCCGTCTGCGCGTCGCTGAAGTTGACGACCACGGACTGCTCGACGCGGCTCACGCCGCCGTCGCGGATGTTCTTGTCGCGCAGCAGCGTGCGCGCGTCGGACGCGTCGGAGTCGAGCTTCTTCGTGAGCGCGCCCGTCATGTCGACCTGGAGCAGGAAGTGCACACCGCCGCGCAGGTCGAGGCCGAGATACATCGGCAGCGCGTGCAGCGCGGTCAGCCAGCGCGGCGACGCGCTCTGCAGGTTCAGTGCGACGACGTACTGCGGATCGTTCGGGTCGGTGTTCAGCGATTTCTGCAGCAGGTCCTTGACGCGCAGCTGCGTATCGGTGTCCTTCAGGCGCACGCGGATGTTCGCGCCGGTCGCCGTGTTCTCGAAGGTGATGTCGTCCGGCTTGATCTGCGCGGACGCGAGCGCCGATTCGACCTGGGTCAGCGTGGTCGAGTCGAGCTTGACCGTGGCCTTGCCGCTCGACACCTGCACCGCCGGCGCTTCGCCGAAGAAGTTGGGCAATGTGTACAGAAGGCCGATGGCGAGCGCCACGACCATCACGACATATTTCCAGAGTGGGTAACGATTCATGAGGGGGCCGAACGGGTGGTTGGCGTGAAAGCGTCGCGTCCGGCGCCGCGGCGGCCCGCTCTCTCAGGCGGGCACGGCGCGGGGAGCCGGACGCTCGGTGTAAGCCTTACAGCGACTTGATCGTGCCCTTCGGCAGAATGGTCGTGACGGCAGCCTTCTGCACGGTGATTTCGGTGCCTTCGGCGATTTCGACGCCGATGTAGCCTTCGGTGACCTTCGTCACCTTGCCGACGAGGCCGCCGCTCGTGACGACTTCGTCGCCCTTCGCCATGGCCGCGAGCATGTTGCGGTGTTCCTTCTGGCGCTTCATCTGCGGACGAATCATGATGAAGTACAGCACCGCGAACATCAGGATGAGCGGCAGGAAGCTCATCAGGCTCGATTCGGCGCCACCGGCACCTTGCGCGAAGGCATTGGAAATGAACGGCACGTTGGTCTCTCCGTAGGGGAAGATCGAAAAATAAGCCGGTTATTCTACCACCGGCCCCATGCGCAAACGGCGCAGCAAATGCGCTTGCGGATCAAGCTGTTAAAGCATGATCCGATACCGTTGCGACTTGTTTGGAAAGGCAATTGTAATGTTTGGCGGTCCCGTCCGGCGGTTGGATCGGGTTTTTTGGTGCGTGTCCCATTGGATATGGCTTTCTTTTAGGTCGTGTCCTATGGGGCGGCCCGGCCGCCGGCCCGTCAGTCGACCCCTCTGGCCCGATCCTCCGCGAAGCGCTGCCGGAATGCGTCGAACGTATGCGTTTCGATCGCGTCGCGGATCTCGCTCATCAGCTGCAGGTAGTAGTGCAGGTTGTGGATCGTGTTCAGCTGTGCGCCGAGGATCTCGCCGACCCGGTGCAGGTGATGCAGGTAGCCGCGCGAGAAATTCTGGCAGGTGTAGCACGAGCAGGTCGAATCGAGCGGCTTCAGCGAATTCTTGTGCGTTGCGTTGCGGATCTTCACGTCGCCGAAGCGCGTGAAGAGCCAGCCGTTGCGCGCGTTGCGGGTCGGCATCACGCAGTCGAACATGTCGATGCCGTTCGCGACCCCCTCGACCAGGTCCTCCGGCGTGCCGACGCCCATCAGGTAGTGCGGCTTGTTGGCCGGCAGCTTCGGGCCGACGTGGCGCAGCACGCGCATCATGTCTTCCTTCGGCTCGCCCACCGACAGCCCGCCGATCGCGAGGCCGTGGAAGCCGAGTTCGGCGAGGCCCGCGAGCGATTCGTCGCGCAGGTCCTCGAACATCCCGCCCTGGACGATCCCGAACAGCGCGTTCGGGTTGCCGAGCCGGTCGAATTCGTCGAGCGAGCGCTTTGCCCAGCGCAGCGACATGCGCATCGAGTCGGCCGCTTCCTGGTGCGTGGTCGGCACGCCGTTGGTCGCGTACGGCGTGCATTCGTCGAACTGCATCACGATGTCCGAGTTCAGCACTTTCTGGATCTGCATCGACACTTCCGGCGACAGGAACAGCTTGTCGCCGTTGATCGGCGACGCGAACGTGACGCCGTCCTCGGTGATCTTGCGCAGGTCGCCGAGCGAGAACACCTGGAAGCCGCCCGAGTCGGTCAGGATCGGCTTGTTCCAGCCCATGAAGCCGTGCAGGCCGCCGTGCGCGTCGATCGTGTCGAGGCCCGGGCGCAGCCACAGGTGGAACGTGTTGCCGAGGATGATCTGGGCCTTGATCTCGTGCAGCTCGCGCGGCTGGATCGCCTTCACGGTGCCGTACGTGCCGACCGGCATGAAGATGGGCGTCTCGACCGTGCCGTGGTTGAGCTTCACGCGGCCGCGGCGCGCGTGGCCGTCGGTCGTCAGCAGTTCGAATTCGAGCCCGTTGGCGGGGCGGTCCTGCACGGGGGCGTGCGTATCGTGGGATGAACCTTCGGTCATCGCGTCATTCTCCTTGCCACCGAAGAACAGTTCGGCGCATGTTGGAAACGCCGCCGGGCAACCGGCGGCGGGGAAAAGCGGGTGCGCGCATCGTAGCGCGTACGGCGGGAAAACGGGGCAACGGCGCTGGGCGCGACCGCGCGGCGCGCAACGGCTGCTGCACAATCGCAGGCCGGTGCGTGTTCGCGCCCGCCGCGCTTACGCGCCCGACGCCTCCGGCGTGTCGCGCCGCGTGAGCAGCATCGCATCGCCGTAGCTGAAGAACCGGTAGCGTTCGGCGATCGCGTGCCGGTACGCGGCGCGGATCGTCTCGACGCCCGCGAACGCGGACACCAGCATCAGCAGCGTCGATTTCGGCAGGTGGAAATTCGTGACGAGCCGGTCGACCACGCGGAAACGGTAGCCGGGCGTGATGAAGATGTCGGTCTCGGCCTGCGTCGCCGCGAGCGCGCGGCCCGCTTCGTCGGCACTGCGCGCCGCGGCTTCGAGCGCGCGCATCGACGTCGTGCCGACCGCGATCACGTTGCCGCCGCGTGCGCGGGTCGCGGCGATCCTGTCGACGAGCGACTGCGGCAGGTCGTACCACTCGCTGTGCATCTTGTGCTCGGCGATGTTGTCGACGCGCACCGGCTGGAACGTGCCGGCGCCGACGTGCAGCGTGAGCGTCGCGCGCTCGACGCCCATCGCGTCGAGCTTCTCCAGCAGCGGTTGGTCGAAATGCAGCCCGGCCGTAGGCGCTGCGACCGCGCCCGGATTGCTCGCGTAGACGGTCTGGTAGCGCGTTTCGTCGGTCGCGTCGGGATCGTGCTCGATATACGGCGGCAGCGGCAGGCGGCCGTACTGTTCGATCAGCTCGAGGCACGGCGCGGGGAAATGCAGCGTGAAGAACGGTTCGACGCGTTCGCCGACCGTCACGTCGAACGCATCGGCCAGACGCAGCGTCGTGCCGGCGCCCGGCGACTTGCTCGCGCGGATCTGCGCGAGCGCCGTATGCGTGCCGGTCACGCGCTCGATCAGCACCTCGATCTTGCCGCCGCTGGCCTTCTGGCCGAAGAAACGCGCCTTCAGCACCTTGGTATCGTTGAACACGAGCAGGTCGCCGGGCGCGATGCACGCCGGCAGCTCGGCAAAATGGCGGTCGACGAGGCGGGCGGGCTCGACGGTGCGATCCACCTCGAGCAGGCGGCTCGCGGTGCGATCGGGCAGCGCGGTTTGTGCAATCAGCTCGGGCGGCAGATTGAAATCGAAATCGGAAAGCGTGAACATGCGGGCTGGTTCGAAGCGGCCGGCGGGCGTCGCCGGCAGGGCGGAAACGCGTAATTGGGGCGCGCGAGCCGCTATGATGACGGGATGCGCGGCCTGGCCGGCGTCGTTCGTTCGGACGACGTGAAAGCCGCTATTGTACTTGCCTTGCGAAGCACCCAGACGATCCGATGCCTGTGTCACCACGCCGTTCCCCCGCTGCCGTTGCCGATTCCGCCGATCCGTTCGACGCGGACGATGCCGCCACGCCCGCGCCGCCCGCATCGGGCGCCGGCGCGCGCCGCGCCGGCCCGAAGCGCGGCGCCGACGGCCGGCTCGCGCAGCCCGCGGCCGCCGCGCCCGACGTCGAACCGGGCGCGGGCGGCGACGAAGCAGGCGCGCCCGTCGCATCCGGCACGAAGCGCAAGAAGAAGCCGGCCGCCGAGAAACCTGTGAAAACCGCCGACAAGCTCGCGAAGCTCGGTCTCACGCGCTCGATCGATCTCGTGCTGCATCTGCCGATGCGCTATGAGGACGAAACCACGCTCACGCCGATCGGCGAACTGCTGCCGGGCGGCATCGCGCAGACCGAGGGCGTCGTGTTCGACAACGAGGTCACATTCCGTCCACGTCGCCAGCTCGTCGTGAAGATCCAGGACGACGACGGCGAGCAGCTCGTGCTGCGTTTCCTGAATTTCTACGGGTCGCAGGTCAAGCAAATGGCCGTCGGCCAGCGGCTGCGCGTGCGCGGCGACGTGCGCGGCGGCTTCTTCGGGATGGAGATGGTGCATCCGGCCGTGCGCGTCGTCGAAGCCGACGCACCGCTGCCGCAGGTGCTCACGCCCGTCTATCCGAGCACGGCCGGCGTGTCGCAGGCGTATCTGCGCAAGGCGATCGAGAACGCGGTCGAACGCACGCCGCTGCCCGAACTGCTGCCGCCCGAGATCCAGCGCGATTACCTGAAGCCGCTCGACGTGCCGTCGCTCGAGCAGGCCGTGCGCATCCTGCACCACCCGCGCGTCGATTCCGACGAAGCCGCGCTGATGGACGGCTCGCATCCTGCGTGGACGCGCATCAAGTTCGAGGAGCTGCTCGCGCAGCAGCTGTCGCTGAAGCGGGCGCACGAGGAGCGCCGCACGCGCGCCGCGCCCGCGATGCCGCGCCGCACCGCGACCGATACCGACGCACTGACCACGCGCTTTTACGCGGCGCTGCCGTTCACGCTGACGGGCGCGCAGGCGCGTGTCGTCGACGAGATCGCGCACGACCTCACGCTCGCGCACCCGATGCAGCGGCTGCTGCAGGGCGACGTCGGCAGCGGCAAGACGGTCGTCGCGGCGCTGGCCGCCACGCAGGCGATCGACGCCGGCTACCAGGCCGCGCTGATGGCCCCGACCGAAATCCTCGCGGAACAGCACGCGCGCAAGCTGCGCGCATGGCTCGAGCCGCTCGGCGTCACGGTGGCGTGGCTCGCGGGCAGCCTGAAGGCGAAGGAGAAACGCGCGGCGATCGAGGCGGCCGCGCTCGGCACCGCGCAGCTCGTGATCGGCACGCACGCGATCATCCAGGACACGGTCGAATTCGCGCGGCTCGGCCTCGTGATCGTCGACGAGCAGCACCGCTTCGGCGTCGAGCAGCGTCTCGCGCTGCGCGCGAAGGCCGCGAATGCGGCCAACGGCGCGCGCGACTTCCAGCCGCACCAGCTGATGATGTCGGCCACGCCGATTCCGCGCACGCTCGCGATGACGTACTACGCGGATCTCGAGGTGTCGACGATCGACGAGCTGCCACCGGGCCGCACGCCGGTGCTGACGCGGCTGGTGGGCGACGCGCGGCGCGACGAGGTGATCGCCCGCGTGCGCGAGGCCGCGCTGACCGGGCGCCAGGTGTACTGGGTGTGCCCGCTGATCGAGGAGAGCGAGACGCTGCAGCTGCAGACGGCCGTCGAAACCTACGAGACGCTGGCCGCGGCGCTGCCCGAGTTGAAGGTCGGCCTCGTGCATGGCCGGCTGTCGCCGGCCGACAAGGCGGCCGTGATGGACGCGTTCACGCGCAACGAAGTGCAGCTGCTGGTCGCGACGACCGTGATCGAGGTCGGCGTCGACGTGCCGAACGCGTCGCTGATGGTCATCGAGCACGCGGAGCGTTTCGGCCTCGCGCAGCTGCATCAGTTGCGCGGCCGCGTCGGGCGCGGCACCGCGGCGTCGGTGTGCGTGCTGCTGTACACCGGGCCGCTGTCGATCGCGGGCCGCGAGCGGTTGAAGACGATGCGCGAGACGACCGATGGCTTCGAGATCGCGCGGCGCGACCTCGAAATCCGCGGCCCCGGCGAATTCCTCGGCGCGCGCCAGTCGGGCGCGGCGATGCTGCGCTTCGCGAACCTCGAGACCGACGGCTGGCTGATCGATCCGGCCCGCGAGGCCGCCGCGCGGCTGATTGCCGCGTATCCGGAGGTCGTCACCCAGCATCTCGCGCGCTGGCTCGGCGCGCGCGAGCAGTACCTGAAAGCCTGATCGACCGGCCTGGGGGCCGGATCGAAGGCCGCCACGAAAGCCGCCACTCGACGCATCGCGATGCAGAGAAACTTGGCGAACCGGGGCCAACGGGTGTATAAATTAAACCTATCGCTTGTATATCCCTGATTGACCCACAATGACCCTGACTGAATTGAAGTACATCGTCGCGGTCGCGCGCGAGCGGCATTTCGGCCGCGCGGCCGAAGCGTGCTTCGTGAGCCAGCCGACGCTGTCGGTGGCGATCAAGAAGCTCGAAGACGAGCTCAACGTGCAGATTTTCGAGCGCGGCGCGAGCGAAGTGAGCGTGACGCCGATCGGCGACCAGATCGTCACCCAGGCGCAGCGCGTGCTCGAGCAGACCTTCGCGATCAAGGAGATCGCGAAGCAGGGCAAGGACCCGCTCGTCGGCCCGTTCCGCCTCGGCGTGATCTACACGATCGGGCCGTACCTGCTGCCGACGCTCGTCAAGCAGATGATCCAGCGTGTTCCGCAGATGCCGCTGATGCTGCAGGAGAACTACACGCTGAAGCTGCTCGAACTGCTGAAGCAGGGCGAGATCGACGCCGCGATCATGGCGCTGCCGTTCCCCGAAACCGGCCTGATGGTGCGGCCGCTGTACGACGAGCCGTTCGTCGTCGCGCTGCCGGCCGGCCATCCGTGGGAGAAGCGCGACGAAATCGACGCCGAGGACCTGAAGCAGGAAACCATGCTGCTGCTCGGCAACGGCCACTGCTTCCGCGATCACGTGCTCGGCGTGTGCCCGGAACTGATGCGCTTCTCGCAGACGGCCGACGGCATCCAGAAGACCTTCGAGGGCTCGTCGCTCGAAACCATTCGCCACATGGTCGCGAGCGGCGTCGGCATCACCGTGCTGCCGCGGATGTCGGTCGCCGAGGTCGGCCCGCGCGCGAACGGGCCCGACGCCGAGCTGTTGTCGTACGTGCCGTTCAACGAACCGGTGCCCGACCGCCGCGTGGTGCTCGTGTGGCGCAAGAGCTTCACGCGGATGCCCGCGATCGACGCGATCAGCGACGCGATCGCCGCGTGCGAGTTGCCGGGTGTCGCCAAGCTCGACATGCCGGCCACGATGAACTGACGCGCTGGCGCAGGCGTGTGTGGCAGCGTGATGAACGGGGTCGTGCGACCCCGTTTATTTTTCCCTATCGCATAGATGAAATTTATCAAATTCAAATAATTGATAGATATAGATAGAATCCTCTACATGGATCGGCGTCGCACCGACGTGCGGGATGCAGGTTGAATGCAAGCGTCAAAGGAGGATGTCATGATGCGGTCGGTATTGCAGCACGCGCAGCGGAACACCCCGTCGCGCGACACGGTCGTACATCGCGCCAGGGCGGCGGTTCGCAGCCTGCGCCCGATTGCGTTCGCATACCTGGCGGACCGTGTGTATGGCGGATGAGTGCCGCCGCACGCGGTCCTGTGTTCCCCCGATTCACCCGCCGTCGAGCCGATGACGGAGCATCGCATGTCCGATACCCGACAAGCCGGCCGCGTCGCCGGCACGACGCGTGCCGGCAGCCGCTTGCCCGAGCGCTCCGCCTGCGGTGTGTGGCAACGGGAACGCGTGTCGCAGGCCGCGCGCGACATCCCGTAGTACGACAGGAGGAACCGCCTGTTCCGTTTCATCCCCCCGCAATGCTCCACGAACCGCGCCCGGCACGTGGGGGCCTACGAGCAAGACAAGGAGAAAAAGCATGTCGAACGAAACGAAGTGCCCGTTCAACCACACCGCAGGCAGCGGCACGACGAACAAGGACTGGTGGCCGAATCAGCTGAACCTCAACGTCCTGCATCGGCATTCGGCGCTATCCGATCCGATGGACCCGGATTTCGACTACGCGGAAGCATTCAAGAAGCTCGATCTCGCCGCGGTGAAGCAGGACCTGCACGCGCTGATGACGACGTCGCAGGATTGGTGGCCGGCCGACTTCGGCCACTACGGCGGCCTGTTCGTGCGCATGGCATGGCATAGCGCCGGCACGTACCGCACGGCCGACGGCCGCGGCGGCGCGGGCGGCGGGCAGCAGCGTTTCGCGCCGCTCAACAGCTGGCCGGACAATGTGAGCCTCGACAAGGCGCGCCGCCTGTTGTGGCCGATCAAGCAGAAGTACGGCCGCAACATCTCGTGGGCCGACCTGCTGATCCTGACCGGCAACGTCGCGCTCGAATCGATGGGCTTCAAGACGTTCGGCTATGCGGGCGGCCGCGCCGACACGTGGGAACCGGACGACGTCTACTGGGGTTCGGAAAAGATCTGGCTGGAACTGAGCGGCGGCCCGAACAGCCGCTACACGGGCAAGCGCGAGCTCGAAAGCCCGCTCGCCGCGGTGCAGATGGGCCTGATCTACGTGAACCCGGAAGGCCCGGACGGCAACCCGGACCCGGTCGCCGCCGCGCACGACATCCGCGAGACGTTCGCGCGGATGGCGATGAACGACGAGGAAACGGTCGCGCTGATCGCGGGCGGCCACACGTTCGGCAAGACGCACGGCGCCGGCCCGGCGTCGAACGTCGGCCCCGAGCCGGAAGCCGCGGGCATCGAGCAGCAGGGCCTCGGCTGGAAGAGCACGTTCGGCACGGGCAAGGGCAAGGACACGATCACGAGCGGCCTCGAAGTCACGTGGACGTCGACGCCGACGCAGTGGAGCAACGACTTCTTCAAGCACCTGTTCAGCTACGAGTGGGAGCTCACGAAGAGCCCGGCCGGCGCGCACCAGTGGGTCGCGAAGGATGCCGGCGAAGTGATTCCCGATGCGTACGACGCGTCGAAGAAGCATCGTCCGACGATGCTGACGACCGACCTGTCGCTGCGTTTCGACCCGGCCTACGAAAAGATCTCGCGCCGCTTTTACGAGAACCCGGCCGAATTCGCCGACGCGTTCGCTCGCGCGTGGTTCAAGCTCACGCACCGCGACATGGGCCCGCGTTCCCGTTACCTCGGCCCGGACGTGCCGGCGGAACACCTGCTGTGGCAGGACCCGGTCCCGGCCGTCGATCACCCGCTGATCGACGCCGCCGACGTCGCCGCGCTGAAGGCGAAGGTGCTGGCCACGGGCCTGTCGGTGTCGCAGCTCGTGTCGACCGCATGGGCGTCGGCGGCGACGTTCCGCGGCTCGGACAAGCGCGGCGGCGCGAACGGTGCGCGCATCCGCCTCGCGCCGCAGAAGGACTGGGAAGTGAACCAGCCGGCGGCGCTCGCGGCGGTGCTCGAAACGCTCGAAGGCGTGCAGAAGGCGTTCAACGACGCGCAGACGGGCGGCAAGAAGGTGTCGCTGGCCGACCTGATCGTGCTGGCCGGTGCGGCCGGCGTCGAGCAGGCGGCGAAGCACGCGGGTATCGCGATCACGGTGCCGTTCGCGCCGGGCCGCACGGATGCGTCGCAGGAAGAGACCGACGTCGAAGCGATGGCCGTGCTCGAGCCGGTGGCGGACGGGTTCCGCAACTACCTGAAGCACGCGTACAAGACGCCGGCCGAGGCGCTGCTGGTCGACAAGGCCCAGTTGCTGACGCTGAGCGCGCCGGAGATGACGGTGCTCGTCGGCGGCCTGCGCGTGCTCGGCGCGAATGCCGGCGATGCGAAGCATGGCGTGTTCACCGATCGTCCGGAAACGCTGACGAACGACTTCTTCGTGAACCTGCTCGACATGGGCACGGAATGGAAGCCGGTGTCGGCCGCGAACGACGTGTTCGAAGGGCGCGACCGTGCGACGGGCGCGGTCAAGTGGACGGGCACGCGCGTCGACCTGATCTTCGGTTCGCACTCGCAGTTGCGCGCGCTGGCCGAGGTGTACGGCAGCGCGGATGCGAAGGAGAAGTTCGCGCGGGATTTCGTGGCGGCCTGGAACAAGGTGATGAACCTCGACCGCTTCGACCTCGCATGAACCCGGCCGCGTGCTGATGCAGTCACGCAGTCACGCAGTGATGCAGTAACGTGAAACGGCCGGTCCAGCGACCGGCCGTTTCTTCTCTGAACGATGTCTTGTCGAAGGAGTGACGACCATGACGCAAATGATGCTCAACGTGCGCGCGGCCGCGTCGCCCATTCTGCGCTCGCCGGCGGAGCTGGCGCGCTACGTCGTCGGCTTCGCGATCGTCGTCGGCGGGGCGGCGGAGCTGGCCGCGCAGGCGCTGCGTGCGCTCGCGTAGTGCGACGCCCGATTCGCGACGCTAGAATGGCGAGTCGCGAACGCATGCCGCGCGACACGGCATGCGGATTGCTCGACGCATTTTCGCCGGTTCAACATTTCGAATGAGGAGTCCCGAAGATGGCCAAGAAAGGCAACGCCACGCAGATCAACATCGGTATCAGCGACAAGGACCGCAAGAACATCGCGGACGGCCTGTCGCGCCTGCTCGCCGATACGTTTTCGCTGTACCTGAAGACCCACAATTTCCACTGGAACGTGACCGGACCGATGTTCAACACGCTGCACCTGATGTTCGAGGAGCAGTACAACGAACTGTGGCTCGCGGTCGATTCCGTCGCCGAGCGCATTCGCACGCTGGGCGTCGTCGCGCCCGGCACGTTCGGCGAATTCGCGAAACTGTCGTCGGTGCCGGAAGCCAAGGGCGTGCCGGCCGCCGAGGACATGATTCGCCAGCTCGTCGAAGGGCACGAGGCGGTCGTGCGCACCGCGCGCGACATCTTCCCGATCGCCGACGCGGCGAGCGACGAGCCGACCGCCGATCTGCTGACCCAGCGCCTGCAGACGCATGAAAAGACCGCATGGATGCTGCGGTCGCTGCTCGCGTAAGCCGCGCGCGGCCGGGGCGGCAGGCTGGCCCGATCCGGGGCGGCCTGGAATCTGGCCCCTGAATGATGCGCACAGCGGCACGGCCGCGCGCAGCGGGCCGCGGCGGCCAGCCGGCCCGCCGCGACCGCCGGCCGCGGGTCGCGCCGACATGACGCGGAGCACCGGTCGGCTCTAAAATGCCGGGATTCTCTTCCCGGTGCTTCGCCATGCTTGCCCGCTTTCCCCTGTATCTGCGGCTCGTCCGGATGGACAAGCCGATCGGCAGCCTGCTGCTGCTGTGGCCGACGCTCAACGCACTGTGGATCGCGTCGGACGGCCACCCGCGCTGGCCGCTGCTCGTGATCTTCACGCTCGGCACGCTGCTGATGCGCTCGGCCGGCTGCGCGATGAACGACTACGCCGACCGCGATTTCGATCGCCACGTGAAGCGCACGGCCGACCGGCCGCTGACGTCGGGCAAGATCCGCGCATGGGAAGCCGTCGCGATCGCGGTCGGGCTGTCGTTCATCGCGTTCCTGCTGATCCTGCCGCTCAATACGCTGACGAAGGAATTGTCGGTCGTCGCGCTGTTCGTCGCCGGCTCCTATCCGTTCATGAAGCGCTTCTTCGCGATTCCTCAGGCATATCTCGGCATCGCGTTCGGCTTCGGCATCCCGATGGCGTTCGCGGCCGTGCAGGACACGGTGCCGGTGCTGGCGTGGGTGATGCTGGTCGCGAACATCTTCTGGTCGGTCGCGTACGACACCGAATATGCGATGGTCGATCGCGACGACGACATCAAGATCGGCATCCGCACGTCCGCGCTGACGTTCGGCCGTTTCGACGTCGCGGCCGTGATGGCGTGCTACGCGGCGACGCTCGGCATCTACGTGTGGATCGGCGTGACACTCGGCTTCGGCCTCGCGTACTGGGCGGGCTGGGCGGCGGCGGTCGGTTGCGCGCTGTATCACTACACGCTGATCAAGGATCGCGAACGGATGCCGTGCTTCGCGGCGTTCCGCCACAACAACTGGCTCGGGGGCGTGCTGTTCGCCGGCATCGCCGTGCATTACCTGCTGGCCGGCAACTGACCGACACTGCGCGCGTCTTTTCGCGCGGCGCCAACGAAAAAGCGACCCGACGGTCGCTTTTTTTACGTCCGGCGCCGGCCAAACCGGCGCCGCTGTCGCGCTTACGCGCGGCCGAGCTCGTCGCCCATTTCCTTCGTCCGCGCTTCGGCCGCGAGTGCGCCGCGCACGATCGCTTCCTTCACGCCCTGCGCGTCGAACGCCGCGAGCGCGGCGGCGGTCGTGCCGCCCTTCGACGTCACGCGTTCGCGCAGCACGCTCGCCGGTTCGCCCGATTGCGCGGCGAGTTGCGCGGCGCCCGTGAACGTCGCGACCGCGAGCGCGCGGCCCTGCTCGTCGTTCATGCCGAGACGGCGCGCGGCTTCCTGCAGCGCTTCGATGAAATAGAACACGTACGCAGGGCCGCTGCCCGAAATCGCGGTGACCGCGTCGAGCCGCGCTTCGTCGTCGAACCACACGATCTCGCCGACCGCGCCGAGCACGTTCGACGCGAGTTCGCGGCCGGCCGCGTCGACACCCGGCAGCGCGGCCAGGCCCGTCACGCCCATGCCGACCAGCGCGGGCGTGTTCGGCATCGTGCGCACGACGCGCGCGTAGCCACCGAGCCAGCGGGCGAGATCCGCGCCGCGGATGCCGGCCGCGATGCTGATCACGAGCTGCGACTTCAGGTGCGGCGCGAGCGCCTGCGCGACGTCGTGCAGCACCTGCGGCTTCACCGCGAGCACGATCGCGTCGTAGTCGGCGAGCGTCGCGTCGACGGCCGCGCCGGTACGGATGCCGAACTGCTGCGCGGCGTGCGCGCGGACGTCCTCGTTGACGTCGATGGCGTACAGGCCGTCCGCGGCGACGCCGCGCTTGATCAGGCCGCCGATCAGGGCCGCGGCCATGTTGCCGCCGCCGATGAATGCGATTTTCATGATGTCGGGAATGAGCGAGTGAGTGGACGGAAAGGCGGAAAAGAGCGCGGCGCTCAGTGCGCGTAATCGCGCGCGCCGAAGATCGCGGTGCCGACGCGCACGATCGTCGCGCCTTCGAGCACCGCGGCGTCGAGATCGGCGGACATGCCCATCGACAGCGTGTCGAGCGGCAGGCCGTCGGCGCGCAACGCGTCGAACAACGCGCGCAGCGCGCGATGCGGCGCGCGTTGCGCGTCGGTGTCGCCGGCCGGTTCGGGAATCGCCATCAGGCCGCGCAGCCGCAGCGACGGCAGCGTGGCGACCGCACGCGCGACCTCGGCCACGTCGGCCGGCGCGACGCCGCTCTTCGACGCCTCGCCGCTGATGTTCACCTGCACGCACACGTTCAGCGGCGGCAGATGCGCGGGGCGCTGTTCCGACAGGCGCTGCGCGATCTTCAGCCGGTCGACCGAATGGACCCAGTCGAAGCGCTCGGCGACGGCGCGCGTCTTGTTCGATTGCAGCGGCCCGATGAAATGCCATTCGAGGCTCGCGCGCAAGTCGGCGAGCGCGTCGATCTTGTCGATCGACTCCTGCACGTAGTTTTCGCCGAACGCACGCTGCCCGGCCGCATGCGCGGCGCGCACGTCGTCGGCCGGAAACGTCTTCGACACGGCGAGCAGCGAGACGGTGGCGGGATCGCGGCCGGCCGCGCGGGCGGCGTCGGCGATGCGGCGGTGAACGGAGTCGAGGCGGGCGGCGAGATCGGACATGGCGGGCACGAAAGCAGGCACGGAGGCGGCACGGAAGCGGACATGAAGCCGATGCGCCGCGACACGCGGCGCATCGATCCGCTCATTATACGGACGCCGCGTGTGCACCCGTCACGCGTGAACACGCCCTAGCCATACAGCAAATGCTCGACGAGCTGGATCCAGTGGGCGACCGGCACCTGCGTGCCGCTTTGCAGGTGCGCGATGCAGCCGATGTTGCCGGACACGATCATCTGCGGTTCGAGCGCCTGCAGCTTCAGCAGCTTCTGCTTGCGCAACCGGTACGACAGCGACGGCTGCGTCAGCGAGTAGGTGCCGGCCGAGCCGCAGCACAGGTGGCTGTCGGCCGGCAGCCGAACGTCGATGCCGAGCGTCTCCAGCAGGCGCTCGACCTTGCCGCGCGACTGCTGGCCGTGCTGCAGCGTGCACGGCGGGTGGTACGCGACCGTATGGATCGCGCGGCGCCGCGCGATCGTCGCGAGTTCGGCCTCGAACGCGAGCAGCACGTCCGAGATGTCGCGCGTCAGCGACACGATGCGCTGCGCCTTCTCCGCGTAGGCCGGATCGTCGCGCAGCAGGTGCGCGTATTCGAGCACCGTCGCGCCGCAGCCCGACGCGTTCATCACGATCGTCTCGACGCCCTGTTCGACGTGCGGCCACCACGCGTCGATGTTGCGGCGTGCGTCGTCGAGCGCTTCGTCGTGATAGTTCAGGTGCAGACGGATCGCGCCGCAGCAGCCCGCGTCGGGCGCGACGACCGTCTCGATGCCGAGCGCGTCGAGCACGCGCGCGGTCGCGATGTTGATGTTCGGCAGCATCGACGGCTGCACGCAGCCGCCGAGCATCAGCATCTTGCGCGTATGCGTGCGATGCGGCCATTCGAGCAGCCGCGTGCGCGGCGGCACCTTGTCGCGCAGCCGCTTCGGCAGCAGCGGCCGCACGTGCTGGCCGAGCCGCATCACCGGCGAGAACAGCGCGGCGTTCGGCACGACGCTCGCGAGTACGCGGCGCATCAGCCGCTGCTGCGCGGGGCGCTCCACCTGCGCCTCGACGTGCTTGCGGCCGATCTCGACGAGCCGGCCGTACTGGACGCCGGACGGGCAGGTCGTCTCGCAGCTGCGGCACGTGAGGCAGCGGTCGAGGTGCTGTTGCGTGCTGCGCGTGACGGCCGCGCCTTCGACCATCTGCTTGATCAGGTAGATGCGGCCGCGCGGGCCGTCGAGTTCGTCGCCGAGCAGTTGATAGGTCGGGCAGGTCGCGGTGCAGAACCCGCAGTGCACGCACTTGCGCAGGATCGCGTCGGCCTCGTCGCCGTCGGGCGTGTTGCGGATGAAATCGGCGAGATTCGTTTGCATCGATCCCTCAGAGATCAGGGTACAGCCGGCCGCGATTGAAGATGCGCGCGGGATCGAACGCGCTTTTCAGCCCGCGGTGGATCTTCATCATCGGCGCGGGTAGCGGCGTGAACACGCCCGCGCTGCGGTCGTAGGTATCGCCCGCGCGGAACAGCGTCGCATGGCCGCCGGCCTGCTTCGCGCTCATGCGCACGGTCTGCGCGTCGGCGTCGGTGATCCACCAGCGCTGCGCGCCGCCCCATTCCATCAACTGGGTGCCGGGCAGGTGCATCGGTTCGGTGATCGACGGCAGCGACAGGCGCCACAGCGCGTAGCCGGGCGGGATGCCGTTGAAGAACGGGTCGGTGTGCTCGCGCAGGCCGGCCCAGAAGCGCTCGGCCTCGACCGCGTCGACGACTTCGCCGCCGAGCAGCGTTTTCGCGGATTTGACGGCGGCTTCCGCGCCCGACAGGCGCAGCACGAGCGTGCCGTTGCGCCACGCGCTCGCGCTGACCGGCAGCGGATGGCCGCCCCACTCGTTGAGCTTGCGCACCGCGTCGGTCGCGGTCATCTCGAATTTGAGCGTGACTTCGGCGACGGGCATCGGCAGCACCTTGATCGACAGGTCGAGCATCAGCCCGAGCGTGCCGAGCGCGCCGGCCATCAGTCGCGACACGTCGTAGCCGGCGACGTTCTTCACGACCTGCCCGCCGAAGCGCAGCATGTCGCCGCGGCCGTTCATCAGCGTGACGCCGAGCACGAAATCGCGCGGTGCGCCGCAAGTGGCGCGGCGCGGGCCCGCGAGGCCGGCCGCGACGCAGCCGCCGACGGTGGCCGCGCGGCCGAAATGCGGCGGCTCGAACGGCAGCATCTGGCCGCACTCGGCGAGGACGGTTTCCAGCTGCGCGAGCGGCGTGCCCGCGCGGACCGTGACGACGAGCTCGGCCGGGTCGTACGACACGATGCCGTGAAACGCGCGCGTGTCGAGTATTTCGCCGTCGAGCGCCTGGCCGTACCAGTCCTTGGTGCCGCCGCCGCGAATCCGCAGCGGCCGGCCGTCGGCACTGGCCGCGCGAACGCGCTCGGCCCATCCGGCGACGATGTCGTCCTCTTCCATGTTCTGTTGCTGCCTCGACTTGTTGTTCGGTCGATTGTACCGGGGTGGCGCGATTCCACATCGCGACTATCCCTAAGCCCCGTCTCGCGTGCGGCATGCCGGCGCCGGCGCGCGACCGCGCCGCGCGGGCGCGGCAGAGCCCCGCACCGCGGCCGCCGGTGCGGAGCCGCGACCCGTGCGCCGTTCAGAAACGCGGCAGGTCGGGGTGCGGCAGCAGCCCGCCGCGCACGTGCTGGCGACCGTATTCGGCGCAGCGCGCGCGGGTCGGGATGCCCTTGTCCGGGTTCAGCAGCCCGGCCGGATCGAATGCGCGCTTGACCGCGAAGAACGCATCGCGCTCCTGCGGCGAGAACTGCACGCACATCGAATTGAGTTTTTCGATGCCGACGCCGTGCTCGCCCGTCACGCTGCCGCCGAATTCCACGCAGCATTCGAGGATTTCCGCGCCGAACTGCTCGGCGCGGTGCAGCTCGTCCGGATCGTTCGCGTTGTACAGGATCAGCGGATGCATGTTGCCGTCGCCCGCATGGAACACGTTGATGCAGCGCAGCCCGTAGCGCGTTTCGAGTTGCTCGATGCGCGCGAGCAGCGGGCCGATCGCGCGGCGCGGCACGGTGCCGTCCATGCAGTAATAGTCGGCGGAAATGCGGCCGGCGGCCGGGAACGCGTTCTTGCGGCCCGACCAGTAGCGCAGCCGCTCGTGTTCGTTGCGCGACACCTGGATGTGCGTCGCGCCGTGTTCGCGCAGCACGGCGGTCATCCGCACGATCTCCTCGGCGACTTCTTCCGGCGTGCCGTCCGATTCGCACAGCAGGATCGCCTTCGCGTCGAGGTCGTAGCCCGCGTGCGTGAACGCCTCGACGGCTTGCGTGGCCGGCTTGTCCATCATCTCGAGCCCGGCCGGGATGATGCCCGACGCGATGATCGCCGCTACCGCCTCGCCGCCCTTGACGACGTCGTCGAAGCTCGCCATCACGAGCTGCGCGGTCTGCGGCTTCGGGATCAGCCGCACCGTGACCTCGGTGACGATCGCGAACATCCCTTCGCTGCCGATCATCACGGCGAGCAGGTCGAGGCCCGGCATGTCGAGCGCGAGCGAGCCGAATTCGACGACCTCGCCGTCGATCGTCACCGCGCGCACGCGCATCACGTTGTGCACGGTCAGCCCGTATTTCAGGCAGTGGACGCCGCCGGAATTTTCCGCGACGTTGCCGCCGATCGTGCACGCGATCTGCGACGACGGATCGGGCGCGTAATACAGGCCGTACGGCGCGGCCGCTTCCGAGATCGCGAGGTTGCGCACGCCGGGCTGCACGGTCGCGGTGCGGGCGTACGGGTCGACTTCGACGATGCGCGTGAAGCGCGCGAGCGACAGCACGACGCCGAGCGCGATCGGCAGCGCGCCGCCCGACAGGCTCGTACCGGCGCCGCGCGGCACGATCGGCACTTCCATGCGGCGGCAGATCTGCACGATCCGCTGCACCTGCGATTCCGTCTCGGGCAACGCGACCGCGAGCGGCAGCCGGCGGTAGGCGGACAGGCCGTCGCATTCGTACGGCGCCGTGTCCTCGTCGCGGTACAGCAGGCAGTGCGTCGGCAGCACGGCCATCAGCGCCTGCACGACTTCGCGCTGGCGCTGCGCGCGTGCGGCGCTCGACAGTTCGACGGGAGCGTTCATGAGGTCTCCAACTGGGGCGCGATGTCGCGCCGCCGGGTCAGCACGTGAAAATCTTGCCCGGATTCATCAGGTTGCGCGGATCGAGCGCGAGCTTGATCGCGCGCATCGTGTCGATCGCGTTGTCGCCGTGCTCCTTCGGCAGGAAGCGCATCTTGTGCAGCCCGACGCCGTGCTCGCCCGTGCAGGTGCCGCCCAGCCGCAGCGCGCGCTCGACGATCCGGTCATTGATGCGTTCGGCTTCGGCGAGCTCCTCGGGCTTGTCGGGATCGATCAGGATCGCGACGTGGAAATTGCCGTCGCCGACGTGGCCGACGATCGGGCAGGGCAGCGACGACGCGCGCAGGTCGATCTCGGTTTCCTCCACGCACGCGGCGAGCTGCGAGATCGGCACGCATACGTCGGTCGTCACCGCGCGGCAGCCGGGTTTCAACTGCAGCATTGCGAAGTACGCATTGTGGCGCGCGGACCAGAGCCGCGTGCGATCCTCGGGGCGCGTCGCCCATTCGAAGCCCTGGCCGGCGTTCTGGCCGGCGAGCGCCTGCACGAGTTCGGCCTGTTCCTTCACGCCGGCGTCGGTGCCGTGGAATTCGAAGAACAGCGTCGGCGCTTCGGCCAGCGTCAGGTTCGAGTGACGGTTGATCGAGCGCACGGCCAGCGCGTCGACGAATTCGACGCGCGCGATCGGCACGCCGATCTGGATCGTCTCGATCACCGTGCGGACCGCGTCGCCCATCGTCGGGAACGTGCAGATCGCGGCCGACACGGCTTCGGGCAGCGGGTGCAGGCGCAGCGTGATCTCGGTGATCACGCCGAGCGTGCCTTCGGACCCAACGAACAGCCGCGTGAGGTCGTAGCCGGCCGACGACTTGCGTGCGCGCGAACCGGTTTTGACCACGCGGCCGTCCGCGAGCACCGCGGTGAGGCCGAGCACGTTCTCGCGCATCGTGCCGTAGCGCACCGCGTTGGTGCCGGATGCGCGGGTCGCGGTCATCCCGCCGATGCTGGCGTCGGCGCCCGGGTCGATCGGGAAGAACAGGCCGGTGTCGCGCAGCGCTTCGTTGAGCGCCTTGCGCGTGATGCCCGGCTCGACCGTCACGGTCAGGTCTTCGGCGTTGATCGACAGCACGCGGTTCATTTCCGACAGGTCGAGCGACACGCCGCCGCGCACCGCGAGCAGGTGGCCTTCGAGCGACGAGCCGGCGCCGTACGGGATCAGCGGCACGCTATAGAGCGAGCACAGCGACACGACTTCGCGCACGTCGTCGGTGCTGCGCGCGAACACGACGGCGTCGGGCAGTTGCGGATCGAACGGGGATTCGTCGCGGCCGTGATGGGCGCGGACCGCGTCGGCGGTCGACACGCGCTCGCCGAAGGCGGCGAGCAGCGCATCGAGCATGGCGGGGGGCAGCGGGCGGCGCGTGGCGGCCGGCGGGGCAGGGTGGTTCACGAATGTCTCCTGACTGCTTGTCATACTGTCGGCCCATTCTACGCTGTAACGCCTGCTGCGCCTCCCGCCGCGGGCTGCGATAATCGCGTTCCAGCCAACCGGGCCGCGTCGCGGCCGCGCACGAGAGGACATTCGCATGGGCAACCGCTTGAGCAAGATCGCGACGCGCACGGGCGACGACGGCACCACCGGGCTCGGCGACGGACGACGCATCGGCAAGGACGACGCGCGGATCGCCGCGATCGGCGACGTCGACGAACTGAACTCGAATCTCGGCGTGCTGCTGGCCGAGCCGCTGCCGGACGACGTGCGCACCGCGCTCGTCACGATCCAGCACGACCTGTTCGATCTCGGCGGCGAGCTGTGCATCCCCGGCCACGCGGTGCTCGACGATACGCATCTCGCGCGCCTCGACCAGTGGCTCGCCGATTACAACGCGACGCTGCCGCCGCTGAAGGAATTCATCCTGCCGGCCGGCTCGCGTGCGGCGTCGCTCGCACACGTCTGCCGGACCGTGTGCCGCCGCGCGGAGCGCGCGATCGTCGCGCTCGGCCGCACCGATACGCTGAATGATGCGCCGCGGCGTTACGTGAACCGGCTGTCCGACCTGCTGTTCGTGCTGGCACGCGTGCTGAACCGCGCCAGCGGCGGCGCCGACGTGCTGTGGGAGCGCGAGCGCGTCCGCTAACGCGCCATCCCGCTTTTTGCGCACTGCGACAATTTGCCCGAGGGGCGCGTGTTTTTAAACATGTATCGTATGCGCATGTTTAACGGAGAACGAACATGACCCACATCACCGCTGACCAGATGGCCCGTGTGAAGGCCACCGCCCCCGTCCTCGCCGAGCACGGCGCGACGATCACGAAGCATTTCTATCAGCGCATGTTCGCGCGTCATCCGGAACTGAAGAACCTGTTCAACCAGACGCACCAGAAGACCGGCAGCCAGCCGGAGACGCTCGCGAAGGCCGTCTATGCGTATGCGGCGAACATCGACAACCTCGGCGCGCTGGGCGGCGCGGTGTCGCGCATCTCCCACAAGCACGCGAGCCTGAACATTCGCCCCGAGCATTACCCGATCGTTGGCGAGAACCTGCTCGCGTCGATCGTCGAGGTGCTCGGCGATGCAGTCGATGCGGATACGCTCGAAGCGTGGCGCGTCGCGTACGGCCAGCTCGCGCAAATCCTGATCGGCGCCGAGGCCGATCTTTACGCAGGCGCCGCATGGAGCGGCTTCCGCCCGTTCAAGGTCGCGCGCAAGGTGCGCGAAAGCGACGAAATCACGTCGTTCTACCTGACGCCCGCCGACGGCGGCGACGCGCCGACCTTCGAGCCCGGCCAGTACATCACGGTGAAGCGCTTCGTCGGCGATCTCGGCGTCGACCAGCCGCGCCAGTACAGCCTGTCCGACGCGCCGCACGGCAAATGGCTGCGCATCTCGGTGAAGCGCGAGGCCGGCAAGGCCGACGCGATCCCGGCCGGCAAGGTGTCGACGCTGATGCACGATGGCGTGGAAGAGGGGGCGATCGTCGAGGTGACCGCGCCGATGGGCGATTTCTCGCTGAAGGGCGGCGTGGATACGCCGGTCGTGCTGATCTCGGGCGGCGTCGGCATCACGCCGATGATGTCGATGGCGTCGACGCTGATCGCCGAAGGCAGCCCGCGCGACGTGCGGTTCGTCCATGCATGCCGTTCGGGCGCGGTGCACGCGTTCCGCGACTGGCTGAACGACACGGCCCGCGAGCACGCGAACGTGAAGCGTACGGTGCTGTACGAGGTGGTCGGCCCGAACGATCGTGCCGGCATCGATCACGACCTCGAAGGGCGCCTCACGCCGGAGCGCGTGCAGCAGTACGCGCTGGTGCCGGACGCCGACTACTACATCTGCGGGCCGATCGCGTTCATGAAGGCGCAGCGCGATGCGCTCGTCGCGCTCGGCGTCGCGCCTGAACGCGTGAACACCGAGATCTTTGGGTCGGGCGCGCTCGAGTAAGGATCTGACGGCCGGTTGCGGCCGAGGCAACGACGAAATGACAAAGCCCGGCGCGAGCCGGGCTTTTTACTTGCGGCGCCGTGCGGGCGACTTCAGGCGCGCAACATCAGCGTTGCATGGTAGCGCCACACCTTCGGATCGGCACTGACGAGCGGCATGCCTTCGTGCAGCGCCTGCGCGACCATCATGCGGTCGAACGGATCGGCATGGTCCGGGAAATCCGGCAACGCCGCGACTGCCTCGGCGTGATCGCTGCTGATCGGCAACTCTGCAAAACCCGCAAGCCGAAATGCCGAACGTGCGTCTCTCGGATGGACGGGCAGATTGCCTTTGCGGTATTTGATCGCGATTTCCCAAATCGACGCGGCACTGACGTACAGCGTGTTCTGGGGATGTTCGATCAATGCGGCCGCTTTTGCCGAAAGGTGCGGCGCGCCTTCAGCCGCCCACAGCGCGATGTGCGTATCGAGCAGCAATTTCACGGCGCAAGCCCCTGGTCCGAGCTGGCATCGAAGTCGGCGGCGATCGATTCATCGCCGGCATTGAATGCGTCGACGCTTGTCGGAATGTTCAATCCGGCAAGCAACTGACGGGCTGCGCCGATCCGCTTCGGCGCGGTGTACGGAACGAGCCGGGCGACCGGATGACCATTGCGGGCGATCACGACTTCGGCTTCGCGCCCCGATTCAAGCGCTTCCACGAGGCTGGAAAGCCGCGACTTGGCATCGTGCATGTTGACGGTCGACATGGCCGATCCCCTCATTAGCTAGATGATGTTAGCTAGTCTAGCAGAGCAACCCGCCGACCGCACGCTGGCCGCACGGCCAATTCGCCGACAGGCGGGGCCATACGGTCAGCCTGTCGGCGTCCTTCAGTTGCCGCTGCCGCGCGCGACGCGGCGCGCCTTCACCGATTCCGCGAGGCCTTCGAGCACCTTCACGCTGTCGTCCCACGCGATGCACGCATCGGTGATGCTCTGGCCGTAGGTCAGCGCGCAACCTTCCTTCAGGTCCTGGCGGCCCTCGACGAGGTGCGACTCGATCATCACGCCGACGATGCGCTCGTCGCCGGCTGCGATCTGGCGGCCGATGTCCGCGCACACCGGGATCTGGTTCTCGTGCTTCTTCGAGCTGTTCGCGTGGCTCGCGTCGATCATCAGGCGCGCGGCGAGGCCGGCCTTGCCGATGTCCGCGCAGGCCGCGTTCACGCTGTCCGCGTCGTAGTTCGGCGTCTTGCCGCCGCGCAGGATCACGTGGCAGTCCTCGTTGCCGGCCGTCGACACGATCGCCGAATGGCCGCCCTTCGTCACCGACAGGAAATGGTGCGGCTGCGACGCGGCCTTGATCGCGTCGACGGCGATCTTCACGTTGCCGTCGGTGCCGTTCTTGAAGCCGACCGGGCACGACAGCCCCGATGCCAGCTCGCGGTGCACCTGCGACTCGGTCGTGCGCGCGCCGATCGCGCCCCACGAGATCAGGTCGGCGATGTACTGTGGGCTGATCATGTCCAGGTATTCGGTCGCGGCCGGCAACCCCATTTCGTTGATTTGCAGCAGCAGCTCGCGCGCGGTGCGCAGCCCTTCGTTGATCTTGAAGCTGTTGTCGAGGTGCGGATCGTTGATGAGCCCCTTCCAGCCGACCGTCGTGCGCGGCTTCTCGAAGTACACGCGCATCACGATTTCCAGCTCGCCGTTGAAGCGCTCGCGTTCCTTCACGAGCCGGCCCGCGTATTCGATCGCCGCCTTCGTGTCGTGGATCGAGCACGGCCCGATCACGACGATCAGCCGGTCGTCCATCCCGTGCAGGATGCGGTGCATCGACTGGCGCGAGTGGTAGATCAGCTCGGACGCGGCTTCGGAGCACGCGAATTCGCGGATCAGGTGGGCGGGCGGCGTCAGTTCCTTGAGTTCGCGAATACGGACGTCGTCGGTGTTGTGCGGGGGCATGCTGTTTCTCCTCATTTTCCGGGGCGCCGTTCGGTCAGTGCGCGTGCGGCAGATTCATCAATTCGGGCAATTCAGTGGTTTCGGTCGGGGCCGCGGGACCGCTGCGGTGGCGACCGGCTGGCGAAGGGCGAAAAAAAACCGCCGGGTTCGCCGGCGGTTTTTTCGGGAATTTCGGTTGCGCTTTACGCGCCATCAACCCTCTCGATCCGCCAGCGGTCTGAGATACCAAAAAAAGTAAAAGTAAAACTTGGCGGACATGACGGAAATTCGGCTCGTCAAAAAAATTGATTCGGAATTTATACCCGGTCCCTGCGCCGCTGGCAACCGGGGTCGTTCAAAAATGCGGACAATCCGCGCGTTTTCGTCAAAATGCGCGGATTGTCTGCGCCGCGATGCGGTTATGCCGTACCGCCGACCGTCATCTTGTCGATCCGCAGGGTCGGCTGGCCGACGCCGACCGGCACGCTCTGGCCTTCCTTGCCGCATACGCCGACGCCCGTGTCGAGCGACATGTCGTTGCCGATCATGCTCACGTACTTCAGCGATTCCGGGCCGCTGCCGATCAGCGTCGCGCCCTTCACCGGGTAGGTGACCTTGCCGTTCTCGATCATGTACGCCTCGGACGCCGAGAACACGAACTTGCCGTTCGTGATGTCGACTTGGCCGCCGCCGAAGTTCACCGCGTACAGGCCGTTCTTCACCGACGCGATGATTTCCTGCGGATCCTTGTCGCCGTTCAGCATGTACGTGTTCGTCATGCGCGGCATCGGCAGCGCCGCGTACGACTCGCGCCGCGCGTTGCCGGTGACCGGCATCTTCATCAGGCGCGCGTTCAGCGTGTCCTGGATGTAGCCCTTCAGGATGCCGTCCTCGATCAGCGTCGTGCACTGCGTCGGATTGCCTTCGTCGTCGATGTTCAGCGAGCCGCGGCGGTTCGGCAGCGTGCCGTCGTCGACGACGGTCACGCCCTTCGCGGCGACCTGCTCGCCGATCCGGCCCGCGAACGCGGACGAGCCCTTGCGGTTGAAGTCGCCCTCGAGCCCGTGGCCGATCGCCTCGTGCAGCAGCACGCCGGGCCAGCCCGGCCCGAGCACGACCGTCATCGCGCCGGCCGGCGCGGGGCGCGCGTCGAGGTTCACGAGCGCCGCGTGCACGGCGTCGTCGACGTAGCGCGACAGGATGTCATCGGTGAAGTAGCCGTAGTCGAAGCGGCCGCCGCCGCCGCCGGAGCCGATCTCGCGGCGGCCGTTCTGTTCGGCGATCACCGTGACCGATACGCGCACGAGCGGGCGAATGTCGGCCGCGAGCGCGCCGTCGCTGCGCGCGACCAGCACGACGTCGTATTCGCCGGCGAGGCCCGCCATCACCTGCGTGACGCGCGGGTCGCGGCCGCGCGCCATCTGCTCGATACGCTCGAGCAGCTTGACCTTGGCCGTCGCGTCGAGCGACGCGAGCGGATCGGACGGCAGGTACAGGTCGCGGCCCGAGATGCCCGTCAGCGACGACGCGGCCTTGATTTTCTGGCGGCCGCCGCCGGCCGCCGCGATCGCCTTGGTCGCAGCGGCGGCTTGCGCGATCGCTTCGGGCGACAGGTCGTCCGAGTACGCGAACGCGGTGCGGTCGCCCGCGACCGCGCGCACGCCGACGCCTTGGTCGATGCTGAAGCTGCCCGATTTGACGATGCCTTCCTCGAGGCTCCACGCTTCGCTGCGGGTCGCCTGGAAGTACAGGTCCGCGTAGTCGACGCGATGCGTGAAGATGTCGGCGATCGTGCGCGTGAGCAGGCTTTCGTCGAGGCCGTACGGCGTGAGCAGGATGTCCTTCGCCAGCGCGAGGTTGCGGATGCCGGGTTCGATGATGTTCATGCGGATATCGGGGTTCTCAAAAAGTTGTCGGGTGCTGCCGGGCAGATGGGTGGGCCGCGCGGCGTTTCAAGCGGTGCGGCGGATTCAGCTCAGCACGCGGTGCCGCCACGCGGGCAGGCTCTGGCGTACGTCGGCGATGCGTTGCGGATCGATCGCGCCGAGCACGACGCTCGCGCCCTCGTCGCGCACCGCGACGATCTCGCCCCACGGGTCGATCAGCATGCTGTGGCCCCACGTGCGCCGGCCGTTCTCGTGCTTGCCGCCCTGCGCGGCCGCGAGCACGTAGCACTGGTTCTCGACGGCCCGCGCGCGCAGCAGCGTTTCCCAGTGCGCGCGGCCCGTCGTATACGTAAACGCCGACGGCACGACCATCAGCGCGCAGTTGCCCATGCGGCGATACAGCTCCGGAAAGCGGAGATCGTAACAGACCGACAGGCCGACCTGCCCGAACGGGGCGTCGAACGCGACGACCGTGTCGCCCGCGCGGATCGTGCGCGCCTCGTCGAACGATTCGTCGCCTTTCTCGAAGTTGAACAGGTGGATCTTGTCGTAGCGCGCGGCCTCGTTGCCGGACGGATCGAACACGAGCGTCGTGTTCAGCACGCGGTCGGGTTCCGGCGCCTTCAGCGGCAGCGTGCCGCCGATCACCCAGATGCCGTGGCGGCGCGCGGCGTCGGCGAGGAATTGCTGGATCGGGCCGTCCCGGTACGGTTCGGCGAGCGCGAGCTTGTCGGTGTCGCGGTGCCCCATGAAGCAGAAATATTCGGGCAGCAGCACGAGTTGCGCGCCTTCGCCGGCGGCTTCCGCGATCAGGCGGCGCGCTTCGGCGAGATTGCGCGTGACGTCCGGCGCGCTCACCATCTGCAGCGCGGCGACCTGGAAGGGCGTGGCGGAACGGGCGTGGTCGGTCATCGCGGAATCGGTTGCGTCATAAATGGGGTGCGGCCCGGGCCCCTGCGGGTCGATGCGCGCTCAATGGCTCGATGCATCGGCCGGACCGTGATTCATCTTACCCTGATCGCTCCGCACCCGCTCGATGTGCGGGTGCGCCCACGAGCCGGTGATCGCGTAGTCGAGCGCGAACGCGTGCGACAGCGTCTCGGACAGCGCGTAGTTCGCGGCCAGCACGCCGATGCCGAGCAGCGGATTGATGACGGCGGCCCCGATCGCGGCCGCGCCCGCGCTGATCTTCGGCGCGACGTGCGCATGCAGATCCTGCGTCTCGGCGCCGAGATCGACCGCGCCGCGCACGGTGACGTTCGCGGGGCCCGTCATCATCGAGAAGTCGTCGGTGCGCGCGATCCCGTTCGAAATCCGGCCGGTACCGGCGATCTTGTCGAACGGCAGCCCCTTGCCGACCACGTCGCGGAAGTTCAGCGTCAGGAAGCGCGCGAGGCTCTGCAGGCTCAGCACGCCGAGCAGTTTGGCCGCGCCCGGGTCGACCTTCAGGATCTTCCCGTGCTCGAGGTCGACCGCGACCTGGCCGCCGAGCGACGGAAAGTCGAGCGCGGTCGGGCCGCCGCGCCAGCCGACCTTGCCGGTGACCGAGCCGTGACCGTCCGCGAGCGTGCGCGGCAGGCCGACGCGGTCGAGCAGCGCGCCCGCGTTGTCGATGTCGAGCTTGAAGTCGAACACGGTGCGGCGCGGCGCATCGATTTCGTCGGCGCCGCGGGCGAGCGCGCGGCGCGACGTGCGCCAGTTGCCGGTAGCCGTCAGCTTCGCGGCCGGGTTCGACAGCTCCAGCTTGTCGAGCTGCCACACGGGCGTGCCGTCCTCGTCGATGTTGCGCGCGTTGACGACGAGCCGGCCGATGTCGTGATCGCGCGCGACGACCTGGTCGACGATCAGGTCGATCGACGGTATCGGGCGGTCGGTCGGCGTCGGCAGGTTCATCGCGCGGCCGACGAGGTCGTGCTGCGCACTCTGCGGCACGACGAGCTTCGCGAGTCGCGCGTTGAGCACGCCCGCGCCGTTGTGGCCGCCGCCCGGCGCCCACGACAGGTAGCCCGACACCTGGTTCGACGCGATGTTCGCCTGCCACAGGTCGTCGACGTGCGACGCGCCGACGATCACGTTTTCCCAGTTGCGCTTGAGCAGTTTCAGCGTGCCGAAATGGAACGCGAAGCGCTTCGGCGCGAAGCTCGCGAAATCGACGCGCGGTGCCGCCGGCGGTTCCGGCGCGCGCGGCGTGTCGGGCTTCAGCGTGTGGGCGAGGGCCAGCCACGCGTCGGCGTCCAGCTCGTTGACGTCGACGGCCGCGCTCACGCCGTCCTGCGGCATGTCGGGCATCCGGTGGATGCCCATCGCGCCGCGTACCGCGCGCAGCGGCTGGCCGCGCGTCGCGTCGAGCAGGTAGGTCGCGGTCACGGGGCCGAGCGTCAGGTCGGCGTGTTCGAGGCGTTTGCCGTCCGCCTGCGGCGCCGGCTGCAGCGTGAAGCGGAACGGCATCGGCGTGCCGGCCGGTTTCGCGAACGGCGCCGGGAAGTTCAGCGCCACGCCCGTCAGGTCGGATTGCGCGCTGACGTCGGGCAGGCGGCCCGGCGCGCCGCGCACCGCGATCTTGTACGGCGCGTCGCCGACCACGTGTTCGAGCAGCGCGGCGGCCGCGCCGTGCAGGTTCAGGCCGCGCGCGGCGTCGAGCGCGAGCCGGCCGTCGACGTCCACCGCGTACGGGCCGTGCGACCGGAAGGTGCCGTTCGCGTGCACCGGGCCGCCGAGGAAGCGCCCCGACAGGTCGTGCAGCGATGCGCCGGCCTCGGTGAAGCGGACGCTGCCGCGCAGGGCCGACAGCGGCGGCACGCCGCGGGTCGACAGCGTGTTGCCGCCGAACGCGAGCGCACCTTCGACGTGCGTGTGCGGATGGGGGACGTGCTGCGGAATCGTGATCTTGAGCGCGAGCGACGCGGGGCCCTGCGCGTCGATCCGCTGGCCGATATGGTTGCTCATCGTGCCGAGCGAGCTGTTGTCCGCATAGTCGATCAGGTCGGCGAGCGGGCCTTGCGCATGGCCGTCGATGATCAGCGGCGAGTGCGACGGATTGCCGAGATCGTCGATGCGGCCCGCGACCTTCGTCAGCGTGACGCGCTTGTAACGCGCGCGCGCGATGTCGAAGCGCAGCTTGTTCTGCGCGAGCTCGAACACGCCGTCGATCCCGTCGAGCGCCGGCCAGACGCTCGGCGTGCCGTTCGCGAGCTTGCGCGGCGGGTACGGCGTCGGCTCGAAGCGGCCGCCGGTGAACGGCGCGACGATGTGGAACACGCCGGCGTCCGGCTCGTGTTCGAACGGGAATTTCTCGAGCGGGCCGCGCGCGACGATCGACGCGCCCTTGGTCACGTTGCCGTCCTGCAGTGCGTGGCCGAGATAGTCGCGCAGGTGCTCGGACATCCCGGTCGGCAGGTAGCGCGGAATGCGCGCGACCGATGCGCGCGCGAAATCGGCACGCAGGTCGAGCGAGCCGCGGCCGTGGCCGGGGTTCGTGTACGAGCCCGACACCGCGATTTCGGCGTCGGGGTTCGACACGAACAGGTCGGGCAGCGACACGTCGACGCGCGCGTGCTTGTCGCCCGGCGCGGGCGTGATCGTCCATTTGGCGTTGCCGCGCAGCCGGTCGAACGTCAGGCGCGGCTCGTCGAATTCGCCGGGCACGGTGACGGCCGCGTGGACCGTGTCGAAATGCGCGGCGCCGCCCGTCTCGTTCGCATCGACGCGGCCCCACAGGTTCTCGACGCCCGGCCAGCCGGCGCGCGGGTGGCCGCGCGGCGAGAGCCCGGGCGGCGGCTCCTGCGCGGCGAAGCTGATGCCTTGCAGATCGCCGAGGAAGCGGTAGCGGACGATCGGCGCGGCACCCATGCGCCGCTCCTCGTCGGCGAGATCGGCGTGCGCGGGTTTCGCGCGCTCGACCTCGATGTGATAGTTCGACACCATCCCGCGCGGGTCGATCTTGATCAGCTCGTTGCGCAGGCGCGCCGGCAGCGGCAGCCCGCGGATGAATTCGCTGAGGATGCCGAGATCGACGCGGTCGCCGACCACGCTGAGCAGTTGCCCCTGGTTCGCGGTCGGCACGCGGTAGCGCGCCGTCAGCGTCGACAGCGCGAGCGAGCGGGCGAGCGGCGTGCCGTCCGGCAGCGGCGGCTGGCCGAGCTCCGCATTGAAGCGCGTCAGGTGCAGCGTGTAGTCGTGACCCGCATCGAGCACCACGTCCCAGCCGAAGCCGACCGTCGGCACGTCGAGCCGCGGCTGCGTCGGGCGCACGCGCAGCGCGACGTCGGCGCCTTGCAGGTCGCCGCCCGCCGAGCGCAGATGGCCGTCGCCGAAGGTCGCCCAGATCGCGTTGTCGATCCGGCCCGCGTGGATCGTGAGCGGCACGTCGAGATAGCGCGTGAGCGTCTGCAGGTCGACGGGGCCGGTCGACAGGTACGCGTCGCCGGTCCAGTTCGCCGGCTTGCCGATCGGCGCGAGCGGCTTGTGCTTGAAGCGCGCGCGGAAATCGAGCGGGCCGAGCAGCAGCGTGCCGTTCGCGGGCGCCTGCAGCGCGGCCTTGTGCACGCGGCCGTCGTTGAGCACCGCGAGCCGGATGCCCGCCAGCACGAGCTCCGGCGCGTCGTGCTGCGCGTCGCGCCAGCGCAGCGTGCCGCCGCGCAGCACGATCGCCTCCTGCTTCAGCAGCCAGGTGCCGAACGTGTCGTTGCCGCCGTGGGTGGTCGCGACGCCGACCCCTGCCACGCTCAGCGAGCCGTCGGCCGCCCGCGCGACGACGAGGTCGGGCTGGTCGACGATCAGGCTCGACAGCGCGGGCGACAGCCGCAGCAGCGACATCCACGACAGCGCGGCCGTCGCATGGGGCACCGACAGCGCGACCTTGCCGTCGCGGCCGCGGATCGTCAGGTTCGTGAGTTCGACGCCCGGCTGCATGCCGGACCAGTTCGGGGAAAGCTTGCCGATCGAAAGCTGCGCATGGAGCTTGTCGGACACCGCGCGCTCGATGCGCGGGCGGAATTCGTCGATGCGGGGCAGCAGCACGTAGCGCAGCCCGAGGAAGGCGCCGGCCGCGACGAAGTAGGTGCCGATCCCGACTGCCAGCGTCACCCTGAACACGCGACGCAGGACCGGATGATCGTGCTTCGGAGGTCCCGCTTCGGGCGCAGCTACGGCGGATTCCTGACGGTCGGACATGCGGCGGACGGGCGGCGATATGGTAGTTTTGCAGACTGACGTTGAAATGTATCACACGGGTTCGTGCCGGCGGCCGTTGGAGGCAGCACGGCACGGGCTTTCCGGCGCGCGGTGTCGCGACGGGCGCACGCGCGTCCGGCGACGCCGCGCCGAGTCCATGGGGCCGGCGGCAGCGGGGCGCGCATGCGCCGGCCCGCTGCCGCCGGCCTTTTCGCCAGGCCCGCTTCTCGATGACCGACGCTTCCGCCCTGATCAGCACGTCCTATTCCCGCTACCTTGCCCGCGCGGCGGCCGCGCGGCCCGCGCTGGCCGAGCAGATCGCCGCGTGGGCGGCCGCGCCGCTCGGCCGCGCGCAGCTCGACGCGCGCCTCACCGCGCTGCTCGCGACGCCGGCCGGCACCGCCGCGCCGGGCGACGAGCAACTGAAGCGCGCGCTGCGGCAGTTGCGCGCCGAGGCGTTCGGCGCGGTCGCGGAGCGCGACCTGCGCGGGCTGGCGGATGTCGCCGAGGTCACGGGCGCGATGACCGATCTCGCCGAAGTGGCCGTGCAGCGCTCGCTCGCGCTGCTGTCGGCCGAGCTGGAGGCGCTGTACGGCGAGCCGCGCGGCGCCGACGGCCAGCGCGTCGTGCTCGGCGTGGTCGGGATGGGCAAGCTCGGCGGCCGCGAGCTGAACGTGTCGTCGGACATCGACCTGATCTTCGTGTACGAGGACGACGGCGAGACCACCGGCGGCACGCGTTCGCCGCTGTCCACCCAGGAGTACTTCACACGGCTCGGCCGGCGCCTGATCGGCGTGCTGTCCGAGGTCACGGCCGACGGCTACGTGTTTCGCGTCGACATGCGGCTGCGTCCGAACGGCGATTCGGGGCCGCTCGTCTGCAGCATCGGCATGCTCGAGGAATATTTCTACGTGCAGGGGCGCGAGTGGGAGCGCTATGCGTGGATCAAGGGGCGGCTCGTGTCGGAAGGCGACAGCGACGCGGCGCAGCGGCTCGCGGCGCAGCTCGAATCGATCGTCAAGCCGTTCGTCTACCGTCGCTATCTCGATTTCGGCGTGATCGGCGCGATCCGTTCGCTGCATCAGCAGATCCGGCACGAAGCCGCGCGGCGCGCGTCGATGCGGCCCGACAAGGCCGACGACATCAAGCTCGGGCGCGGCGGGATTCGCGAGATCGAGTTCAGCGCACAGGTGTTCCAGTTGATCCGCGGTGGCCAGGATGCGGGATTCCGCGTGCGGCCGACGCTCGCGGTGCTGCGGCATGCGCAGGCGCGCGGGCTGATCGGCGACGACGTGCGCGCGCGCCTGGCCGATGCTTATAACTTCCTGCGCACGCTCGAGCATCGGCTGCAGTACCGCAACGACGCGCAGACGCACGCGATGCCGGTCGAGCCCGACGAGCGCGCGGCGCTGGCCGCGTCGCTCGGTTTTGCCGACTACGCGGCGCTGATGACGGTGCTGGACGGCCACCGCACGTTCGTCGAAGCGCAGTTCGACCAGATTTTCGCCGACAAGGCGAACGGCGGGCCCTGCGCGGCCGGCGACGACACGGCAGCCGCGTGGATCTGGAGCGGCGCGCTGGCCGACGACGGCGAGGACGACGCGCTGGTCGCGCGCCTCGACGGCCTGGGCTTCGCCGATCCGGCCGCGGTGCTCGCGCGGCTGCGCGCGATCTGGCAATCGTCACGCTACACCGGGTTGCCGGAAAAGAGCCGGCAGCGCTTCGACAGCGTCGCGCAGCGGGCGCTCGACGCCGCGCCGAAGATCGACGCCGCGCGCCGCGACGACACGATCGTGCGCCTGTTCGACCTGCTCGAGACGGTCAGCCGGCGCGGCGTCTATCTCGCGCTGCTGACCGAATATCCGGCCGCACTCGACCGCGTGCTGTCGGTGCTCGGCGCGACGCGCTGGGGCGGCGGCTACCTGATCCGCCACCCGCAACTGCTCGACGAATTGCTCGACGACGAGGCGATCGCGAGCCCGTTCGACTGGCCCGCGTTCAAGGATGCGCTGCGCGCGCGGCTCGCGGCCGCCGACGGCCCCGAGCAGCAGATGGACCTGCTGCGCCACGCGCAGCACGCGGAGGTGTTCCGGATCCTGCTGATCGACCTGGCCGGGCAACTGTCGGTCGAGCACGTGAGCGACCGGTTGTCCGAGCTGGCCGACGCGGTGCTCGACGTGACGATCGAAGTCGTGTGGTCGCAACTCGCGAAGCGCCATCGCGACGTGCCGAAGTTCGCGGTGATCGCATACGGCAAGCTGGGCGGCAAGGAGCTCGGCTATGCGTCGGATCTCGACCTGATCTTCCTGTACGACGACCCGGACGAGCGTTCGGCGGACGTCTACACCACGTTTACACGGCGCCTGATCACGTGGCTCACGACCGCGACCGGCGCGGGCGCGCTGTTCGACATCGACCTGCGGCTGCGGCCGAACGGCGAGGCTGGGCTGCTCGTCACCGATCTCGATGCGTTCCGCCGCTATCAGCTGCGCGAGGGCGATGCGGCGAACACCGCGTGGGTGTGGGAGCACCAGGCGCTGACGCGCGCCCGCTACAGCGCGGGCGACGCGCAGATCGGCGCGGATTTCGAGGCGATCCGCCAGCAGGTGCTGACGACGCCGCGCGACGGGGCCGTACTCGCGAAGGAGATCGTCGACATGCGCGGCAAGGTGTTCGCCGGCCATCCGAACCAGACCGACCTGTTTGACCTGAAGCACGACCGCGGCGGAATGGTCGACATCGAGTTCATCGTCCAGTACTGGGTGCTGCTGCATGCGTCGAGCGACGCCGAGCTGATCCGCAATACCGGCAATATCGCGCTGCTGCGCGAGGTCGCGCGCTTCGGGCTGATGGGCGAGGACGAGGCCGAGCGCGTCGGCGCGGCGTACCGCACGTACCGGAAGCTGCAGCACAAGCTGCGGCTCGACGGGATGGAGAAGGCGCGCGTCGATCCGGCCGTGGTGGCCGACGAGCGGGCGGCCGTGACGGCGCTGTGGGCGCGCGTGTTCGGGGCGGTTGAAACGGGTGTTTGAGTGGGGTGTTTGAGGCGAGTGTTCGAATCGACGGGCGGGGGGCGGGCGCGATCGGGCGGCCGCTTCTCGCAAAAAAGACCGGCGCGTGCGCCGGTCTTTTTGTATTCCGCCGTTGGGTGCCAGCGTCAGGCCGCCAGCATTTCCCTCGCGTGCTTGCGCGTGGTAGCCGTGATTTCGAGCCCGCCGAGCATCCGCGCGACTTCCTCGACGCGGCTCGCCTTGTCGAGCGGGATGACCGACGACACGGTGCCGCCGCGCTCGTCGGCGCCTTTCGCCACCTGGAAATGATGGTCGCCGCGTGCGGCGACCTGCGGCAGGTGCGTCACGCACAATACCTGGCGGTCGCGCCCGAGCTGGTGCAGCAGGCGGCCGACCACTTCGGCGACGCCGCCGCCGATCCCCGTATCGACTTCGTCGAAGATCAGCGTCGGCGTCGGGCTCGCCGCGCTGGCGATCACCGCGAGCGCGAGGCTGATCCGTGCGAGTTCGCCGCCCGACGCGACTTTCGCGAGCGGCCGCAGCGGCACGCCCGGGTGGCCGGCCACGCGGAATTCGATCTGCTCGAGCCCGTGCGGGCCGCCGTCGGCGAGCGGCACGAGCGCGACTTCGAAGCTGCCGCCCGCCATCGACAGTTCCTGCATGCCGGCCGTGACGGCCGTGCCGAGCGCCTTGGCAGCCTGCGCGCGCGCCTTCGACAGGCGTTTGGCGTCGGCGAGATAGGCTTCCCGCGCCTTCGCCTGCGCGGCTTCGAGCGCGCCGAGATCGGCGGCCGCGTCGAGCGCGGCGAGCTGCGCGCGGCGCGCCGCATGCTCTTCGTGCAGCGTGTCGGGCGGTAGCCGGAACTTGCGGGCGGTCGAGTGCAGCGCGTCGAGGCGCGTTTCGACCTGCGCGAGCCGCTCCGGATCGAGATCGACGCGCTGCGCATAGTGCGACAGCGAATAGACGGCTTCCTGCAACTGGATCTCGGCCGGCTCCAGAGACGCGAGCGCGTCGCCGAGCGCGGTGTCGTAGTCGGCCAGGCTGCGCAGTTTCGACACGATCGCGCCGAGCTGCGCGAGCATCGCGTCGTCGGATTCGGACAGCGCGTTGAGCGCGCCGCGCACGCCTTCGATCAGGTTCGCCGAATGCGACAGGCGCTTGTGTTCGTTGCTGACTTCGTCCCATTCGCCGGCTTGCGGCGCGAGCTTGTCGAGTTCGGCGAGCTGCCACGCGAGCTTTTCGCGTTCGAGCTGCAGTTCGCGCTCGTGCGCCTTCGCGGCGTCGATCGCCTGCGTCGCGTCGCGCCACACGCGCCACGCGCGCGCGACGTTCGCGGCATCGGCGACGAGCCCCGCGTGCGTGTCGAACAGCTCGCGCTGCGCGTCGGGCCGCATCAGCAACTGGTGCGCGTGCTGGCCGTGGATGTCGACGAGCATCTCGCCGAGTTCGCGCAGTTGCGCGAGCGTCGCGCTGGTGCCGTTGATGAATGCCCGCGAGCGGCCGTTCGCGTCGATCACGCGGCGCAGCATCACGGTGTCCTCGGCGTCGAACGCGTGTTCGTCCAGCCAGCGCGCGACGCGGTCGTGCGGCGTGAATTCGGCGGTGATGTCGGCGCGGCTGCAGCCGGTGCGCACGACGCTCGCGTCGGCACGTTCGCCGAGCGCGAGCGCGAGCGCGTCGATCAGGATCGATTTGCCGGCGCCGGTTTCGCCGGAAAAGACGGAAAAGCCGCTGTCGAATTCGAGATCGAGCGCGGCGACGATGACGAAGTCGCGGATCGAGAGGTGGCGGAGCATGGTGTCGGGGGCAGCGGCGTCAGGACGCCTTGTCGTCTTCGTTCGATGCGTGTTCGTTCCAGTGCAGCTTCTTGCGCAGCGTCGTGAAGTAGCTGTAGCCGATCGGGTGCAGGAACGGCACCGTGTGCTTCGAGCGGCGCACCTCGATCGTATCGTTCAGCTCGAGCGACGTGAACGACTGCATGTCGAAGTTCACGTTGACGTCGCGGCCGCCGACGATCTGGATCGCGATCTTCGAATCGTCGGGCAGCACGATCGGCCGGTTCGACAGCGCGTGCGGCGCGATCGGCACGAGCACGATGCCCGCCAGCTGCGGATGGAGGATCGGGCCGGCCGACGACAGCGCATACGCGGTCGAGCCGGTGGGCGTCGCGACGATCAGGCCGTCCGAACGCTGGTTGTACATGTAGCGGCCGTCGACCGACGCGCGCAGCTCGACCATCCCGGAGAAGCCGCTGCGGTTCACGACGACGTCGTTGAACGCGAGCGCGTGGTAGATCGGTTCGCCGTCGCGCATGATCCGCGCCTCGAGCAGCGAGCGCTCCTCGCGCTCGAACTTGCCGGCCAGCAGCACGGGGACGAGCGCGTGCATGTCGGATGCCGCGATGTCGGTGATGAAGCCGAGCCGGCCGTGGTTGATCCCGATCAGCGGAGTCCGGTATGGCGCGAGCTGGCGGCCGATGCCGAGCATCGTGCCGTCGCCGCCGAGCACGATCGCCACGTCCGCTCGCGCCCCAATTTCGGCCGGGGTGAGCGCCGGGTAGCCGGCGATGCCGATTTCGCGCGCGGTATCGCCTTCGAAGACGACCTCGAAGCCGAGCCTGGCGATGCTGTCCGCCAGCGTGGCGAGCGGTTCGGCGATGCCGGGCGTGTTGCTCCGGCCGACGAGCGCGACAGTACTGAACTGATTACCGGTTTTCATGCCGGCATTACACCATAGCTCGTGGACGAAAAGAACCGGCTGTACGCCGACGGGGCCGGATCGGGCTGGCCCGCGCAACGGTAGTTGACGCCACTCGCCGCGGTGGCGCGGTTGCGCTAAAATTTTCCACCATGCTAGATCCTCGCGCACGAACCCTCCTGAAAACCCTGATCGAACGGTATATCGCCGACGGTCAGCCGGTCGGATCGCGCACGTTGTCCCGTTACTCCGGGCTCGAGCTGAGCCCGGCGACGATCCGCAACGTGATGTCCGACCTGGAGGAGCTCGGCCTCGTGTCGAGCCCGCACACGTCGGCCGGCCGGGTGCCGACGCCGCGCGGCTACCGGCTGTTCGTCGATACGATGCTGACGGTCGAGGCGCCGATCGACGCCGAGGCCGTCGCGCGCCAGGTGCAGAACACGCTGCAGGCGGGCGAACCGCAGCAGCGGGTGGTCGCCGCCGCCGCGAGCGTGCTGTCGAACCTGTCGCAGTTCGCGGGCGTCGTGCTGACGCCGCGCCGCAGCCACGTGTTCAAGCAGATCGAGTTCATGCGCCTGTCCGACAAGCGCATCCTGCTGATCATCGTCACGCCCGAGGGCGACGTGCAGAACCGCATGCTCGCGACGCCGCGCGACTATTCGCCGTCGCAGCTGACCGAGGCGTCCAACTACATCAATGCGCATTTCGCCGGCCTGTCGTTCGACGAGGTGCGCCGCCGCCTGCGCGACGAGATCGACCAGCTGCGCGGCGACATGACGACGCTGATGCACGCGGCCGTGACGGCCAGCACCGAGGTGCCCGACACCGAGGACACCGTGCTGATTTCCGGCGAGCGCAACCTGCTCGAAGTGGCGGATCTTTCGTCCGACATGGCGCGGCTGCGCAAGCTGTTCGACGTATTCGACCAAAAGACGGGCCTCCTGCAGTTGCTCGACGTGTCGAGCCACGCCCAGGGCGTGCAGATCTTCATCGGCGGCGAATCGACGCTCGTGCCGATCGAGGAAATGAGCGTCGTCACCGCGCCGTACGAGGTGAACGGGCAGATCGTCGGCACGCTCGGCGTGATCGGCCCGACCCGGATGGCGTACAACCGCGTGATTCCGATCGTCGACATCACCGCGCGGCTGCTGTCGCTCACGCTGAGCCAGCAGTAACCGCGGCGGCCGACGCCGTCCCGCCATCGTGCCGAGGCACCGTGCGCGCCGCCAGTCGGCCGAACGGCCAGCCGACCCGAGCGGGACGGCCCGCTATAATTGAGGGCCGTCCGGTCCCGTGCCCCGAGCACGTTCTTGCCCATGCGTTTCGATCTTGAGCCGCCTTCGAGCATCGCGGCCGCCCATCGCGTCGGTGTGCTGCTGATCAATCTCGGCACGCCCGACGCGCCCACGCCGCGCGCGGTGCGGCGTTACCTGGCCGAATTCCTGTCCGATCCGCGGGTCGTCGAAATCCCGCAGGCCGTCTGGCAGGTGCTGCTGCGCACGGTGATCCTGCCACTGCGCGGCCGTGCGTCCGCGAAGAAATACGCGGCCGTCTGGATGCCCGAGGGTTCGCCGCTGCGCGTGTACACCGAGCGCCAGACCGACAGCGTGCGGCACCTGCTCGTGTCGAACGGCTATCACGTGATGGTCGACTACGCGATGCGCTACGGCAGCCCGAACCTTGCGCACGCGCTCGCGCAGTTCAAGCGCGCGGGCGTCGAGCGCGTGCTGCTGATGCCGATGTATCCGCAATACTCGGCGTCGACCACGGCCACCGCGTTCGATGCCGCGTTCGCCGCGCTCGCGCGCATGCGCAATCAGCCGGAAGTGCGCACGGTGCGGCACTACGCCGACCATCCGGCCTATATCCATGCGCTGGCCGAGCAGGTGCGCCAGTACTGGGCGCAGCACGGCCGGCCCGATTTCGCGGCCGGCGACAAACTCGTGCTGAGTTTCCACGGCGTGCCGAAGCGCACGCTCGATCTCGGCGACCCGTATCACGAGCAGTGCCAGCAGACGGGCGCGTTGCTGATGGCCGCGCTCGGGCTGTCGGGCACCGAATGCCGCATCACGTTCCAGTCGCGCTTCGGCAAGGCCGAATGGCTGCAGCCGTACACCGCGCCGACGCTGCGCGAGTTCGGCGAGGCCGGCGTGCGGCGGGCCGACGTGTTCTGTCCCGGCTTCACGGCCGATTGCCTGGAGACGATCGAGGAAATCGGCATGGAAGTGCGCGACGAATTCCTCGCCGGCGGCGGCAAGACCTTCCACCGGATTCCGTGCCTGAACGGCGCGTCCGCGTGGATCGGCGCGCTCGGCGAGATCGTCGCGGAGAATCTGCAGGGCTGGCCGGTCAAGGCCGCGCAGCCCGAAACGGTAGGCTGAGATGGAACGATCCCCACGCTCGCTACGTTCGTCCGACGGGGCGATAAGCCGGCCGGCTACGCAGGCGCAGACCGATGCCCGGCGAATTCCCTGCTACGCCCTCCTTGGGGCGACCCGGCGGAGGCCGACATGAACTACAAAATTTCCACGGAGCCGGGCGCGAAGCTGCGCATCGACAAATGGCTGTGGGCGGCCCGGTTCTTCAAGACGCGCTCGCTCGCGACCGATGCGGTCGACAAGGGACACGTGAAGATCGGCGGCGCGGCGGTGAAGCCGGCGAAGGACGTGCGGGTGGGCGACGAGGTCGAGATTGCGATCGACGGCATCGTCTGGCACATTGCCGTGCTGGGCGTGTGCGACGTGCGCGGGCCCGCGAGCGTCGCGCAGACGCTCTACGCGGAGACGGAAGCGGGGCGGGCCGCGCGGCTCGCCGAACTGGAGCGGCGCCGCACGTATCGCGAGCCGGCGGCCGAGCTGCACGGGCGGCCGACGAAACGCGACCGGCGCATCATCGACAGATTTTCTGGTGGGAGCTGAACATCTGGTCGAACGTCGCCCGTGCGCTTCCGTATTCGGTCGTGCGATCGGTGACGGCTCCCGACAGGCAGATGGTGGTGGTGCCGGCGATGAGTACCAGCGCGACCACCGATATCGCAAAGGTCAGTTTCACGGTACTCCCCTCGAGAACAAGGGTGAAAACGGCGCCAGGTGGATGTCACGCGACGGTCAGCTAGGGGTAAACACGCTTTCCGACGCTTGAATGGAGTGTAGTGCAGCCGGCCTGTGCGGAGCTAGTACTTGCCGGGTAAGCGTTGTTACAGGCCGTTTCGCCCCATCCGGCGGACTATGCGACGCCTGCACCCGGAAACGCCCGGTTGTTTCGCGGCATTGGCGAATGCCGGCGAATGACCCTCTTGAAACCGTAGTTTTCGCCCTTACTTGCACCAGTAATGTGCGGTGCCGCCGGGTATACGTCCGGCGGTCGCCGATTTGGCTTCAACCTCTAATCGACTTTCAGCGACATGGAAAACACGCAAGAGAATCCGGCTACCCAATCGGCCGAAGACATCGGCAGCGAGAAGCAGGCGGCGCAAGGCGCCGCACCCGCCGCCGAAGCCGCCGACGCGGCGCTCGCGGAGGCTCAAGCCAAGGTCGCCGAGCTCCAGGAAAGCTTCCTGCGGGCGAAGGCCGAGACCGAGAACGTGCGCCGCCGCGCGCAGGACGACGTGTCGAAGGCGCACAAGTTCGCGATCGAGAGCTTCGCGGAACACCTGCTGCCCGTGCTGGACAGCCTGGAAGCGGCGGTCGGCGACACCTCCGGCGATATCGCGAAGGTGCGCGAAGGCGTCGAGCTGACGCTGCGCCAGCTGACGAGCGCGCTCGAGAAGGGCCGCGTCGTCGCGATCAACCCCGTCGGCGAGAAGTTCGATCCGCATCAGCACCAGGCCATTTCGATGGTGCCGGCCGAGCAGGAGCCGAACACCGTCGTCACGGTGCTGCAAAAGGGCTACATGATCGCCGACCGCGTGCTGCGCCCGGCGCTCGTCACCGTCGCGCAGCCGAAGTAAGGCAGCGGAGATGGTGCCCGCCGGCGTCGATCCGGCCGCGTTCGACGCGTTCGACATGCAGGCGCTCGACGCCGGCACGTTCGACGCGGCCATCGACGGCGCGGGCGATGCGCTGGCCGTGGTGTTCTTCTGGGGCGTCGACTGCTTCAACTGCGAGATCGCGAAGAAGGCGATGCTCGCGCAGCCTGACGCGATCCGCGCGCTGGACCTGAAGTGGTTCCATTGCAACGTGTACGAACATCATGAGCTGGGGCGCCGCTTCGGATTGCACGGCGTGCCGACGTGGTTCTTCTTCCATCGCGGCAAGCGGCTGGGCCGCGCGACGGGCTGGCATGGCCTCGCCCAGTTCCAGGCGGCCGTCGCGGCCGCACGCGTGAAGATCGTGTCGGGCGGCGATCCGTCGGGCGGCGATCCGTCGGGTGCGATCCGCTAGCCGGCGGCGATTGAAAAAATTTAATATCCGCATCGCTCGTCGGGTCTTGAAAACGGATCGGACGGACGCATTTCGGGAACAGAGTTGAATTCTGGCGTGCGAAACCGCCCGAAAACGCGGGGTTTCGTGCAGCAAACAAGCATTTCTGGAGATTAGGAAAAAATGGGAAAGATCATCGGTATTGACCTCGGCACCACGAACTCGTGCGTCGCGATCATGGAAGGCAACCAGGTCAAGGTCATCGAGAACTCGGAAGGCACGCGCACCACGCCGTCGATCATCGCGTACATGGACGACAACGAAGTGCTGGTCGGCGCGCCGGCCAAGCGTCAGTCGGTGACCAACCCGAAGAACACGCTGTTCGCGGTGAAGCGCCTGATCGGCCGCCGCTTCGAAGAGAAGGAAGTCCAGAAGGACATCGGCCTGATGCCGTACTCGATCATCAAGGCCGACAACGGCGATGCATGGGTCGAGGCGCACGGCGAAAAGCTCGCGCCGCCGCAAGTGTCGGCCGAAGTGCTGCGCAAGATGAAGAAGACGGCCGAAGACTACCTCGGCGAGCCGGTCACGGAAGCCGTGATCACGGTGCCGGCGTACTTCAACGACAGCCAGCGCCAGGCGACCAAGGACGCCGGCCGCATCGCGGGCCTCGAAGTCAAGCGGATCATCAACGAGCCGACGGCGGCCGCACTCGCGTTCGGTCTCGACAAGGTCGAGAAGGGCGACCGCAAGATCGCCGTGTATGACCTCGGCGGCGGCACGTTCGACGTGTCGATCATCGAGATCGCGGACGTCGACGGCGAAATGCAGTTCGAAGTGCTGTCGACCAACGGCGACACGTTCCTCGGCGGCGAAGACTTCGACCAGCGCATCATCGATTACATCATCGGCGAGTTCAAGAAGGAGCAGGGCGTCGACCTGTCGAAGGACGTGCTCGCGCTGCAGCGCCTGAAGGAAGCCGCCGAAAAGGCGAAGATCGAGCTGTCGTCGGGCCAGCAGACCGAAATCAACCTGCCGTACATCACGGCGGACGCGTCGGGTCCGAAGCACTTGAACCTGAAGATCACCCGCGCGAAGCTGGAAGCGCTGGTGGAAGACCTCGTCGAGCGCACGATCGAACCGTGCCGCATCGCGATCAAGGACGCAGGCGTCAAGGTGTCGGACATCGACGACGTGATCCTGGTCGGCGGCCAGACGCGCATGCCGAAGGTCATGGAGAAGGTGAAGGAGTTCTTCGGCAAGGATCCGCGCCGTGACGTGAACCCGGACGAAGCCGTCGCGGTCGGCGCGGCGATCCAGGGCCAGGTGCTGTCGGGCGACCGCAAGGACGTGCTGCTGCTCGACGTGACCCCGCTGTCGCTCGGTATCGAGACGCTCGGCGGCGTGATGACGAAGATGATCAACAAGAACACCACGATCCCGACGAAGCACGCTCAGGTGTACTCGACGGCCGACGACAACCAGGGCGCCGTGACGATCAAGGTGTTCCAGGGCGAACGCGAAATGGCGGCGGGCAACAAGCTGCTCGGCGAGTTCAACCTCGAAGGCATCCCGCCGGCACCGCGCGGCGTGCCGCAGATCGAAGTGACCTTCGACATCGACGCGAACGGCATCCTGCACGTCGGCGCGAAGGACAAGGCGACCGGCAAGGAAAACAAGATCACGATCAAGGCGAACTCGGGCCTGTCCGAGGCTGAAATCGACCAGATGATCAAGGACGCGGAAGCGAACGCAGCGGAAGACCACAAGCTGCGCGAGCTGGCCGATTCGCGCAACCAGGGCGACGCGCTGGTCCACAGCACGAAGAAGGCGCTGACCGAGTACGGCGACAAGCTGGACGCGGGCGAGAAGGAAGCGATCGAAGCGGCGCTGAAGTCGCTCGAGGACGCGCTGAAGGACACGTCGGCCGACAAGGCGGCGCTCGACGCGAAGGTCGAGGAGCTCGGCAAGGTCTCGCAGAAGCTCGGCGAGAAGATGTACGCCGACATGCAGGCCCAGCAGGCGGGTGCGGCCGGTGCGACGGAAGGCGCGGCTCATGCGGGTGGTGCGCAACAGGCTGCCGACGACGTCGTCGACGCCGAGTTCAAGGAAGTGAAGAAGGACTAAGCCGGGTTGCCATGGCACCGCACGCCGCGCGCGACACGCGCGCGGCGCGGCTGAACAGCGGTCTGTCTTTCCTTCCGGATGGCCGGATCGACTCCACGCCTGGCGGGCTTCGCGGCCCTCCGGGCACATTTGTTTTTTGGCGGGTGCTGCGCGAGCCGTCCGCGGACGGTGCAGCGCCAGACGAGTCGAGAGACTTTACTGCGGGCGAAAGGAGCCGCCGCGTGCGCGATGCGTGGCGGCACAGTGAATCGATATGGCGAAACGGGATTACTACGAGGTTCTGGGCGTCGCGAAGAATGCGAGCGACGACGAAATCAAGAAGGCATATCGCAAGCTTGCGATGAAGTACCACCCTGACCGCAATCCGGACAGCAAGGATGCGGAAGAGCATTTCAAGGAGGCGAAGGAAGCCTATGAAATGCTGTCGGATGGTCAGAAGCGGGCCGCGTACGACCAGTACGGCCACGCGGGCGTCGATCCGAACATGGGCGGTGCGGGTGCACAAGGCTTCGGCGGCTTCGCGGATGCATTTGGCGACATCTTCGGCGACATCTTCGGTCAGGCCGCGGGCGGCGCCGCCCGCGGCGGCCGCGGCGGCCCGCAGGTGTACCGCGGCGCCGACCTGCGCTACAGCATGGAAATCACGCTCGAGCAGGCCGCGCACGGCTACGACACGCAGATTCGCGTGCCGAGCTGGGTGTCGTGCGAAGTCTGCCACGGGTCGGGCGCGAAGCCCGGCACGAAGCCGGAAACCTGCCCCACCTGTCACGGCCAGGGCACGGTGCGCATGTCGCAGGGCTTTTTCAGCATCCAGCAGACCTGCCCGAAGTGCCATGGCACGGGTACCTACATCCCCGAGCCGTGCGCGCATTGCCACGGGTCGGGCAAGGTGAAGGAAACCAAGACGCTCGAAGTGAAGATCCCGGCCGGGATCGACGACGGGATGCGGATCCGCTCGGCCGGCAACGGCGAGCCGGGCATCAACGGCGGGCCGCCGGGCGACCTGTACGTCGAGATCCACATCAAGCCGCACGCGGTGTTCGAGCGCGACGGCGACGATCTCCACTGCCAGATGCCGATTCCGTTCACGACCGCCGCACTCGGCGGCGAGATCGAGGTGCCGACGCTGGCCGGCCGTGCGTCGTTCCCGGTGCCGGAAGGCACGCAGTCGGGCAAGACGTTCCGCCTGCGCGGCAAGGGCATCAAGGGGCTGCGTTCGAGCATCGCGGGCGATCTGTACGTGCACGTGCAGGTCGAGACGCCCGTGAAGCTGACCGACACCCAGCGCGACCTGCTCAAGCAGTTCGAGAAGTCGCTGGCCGAGGGCGGCGCGCGTCACAGCCCGCAGAGCAAGAGCTGGTTCGACCGTGTGAAGAGCTTCTTCGAGTAATGGCATGACTGAAGGCAACGAGAGCGCGTCGTTCGCGCTCTTGGACGATTGCGACTCGACCGCGTCCGCGCGGTCGAGTCGTTTGTATTCGGGCTTCGTGCGCGAACGCGTGTGCACGGACCCGGCGCAGCTCGACGCGATCGATGCGGCGGTTGCGCAGGATCTGCGCGACGGGCTGCATGCGGTCGTCGTCGGCGATTACGAATTCGGACGCAACCTGCAACGAGCGCAGCCGGGCCCCGCCCCGCTGCGCTTTTTGCTGTATGCGCACTGCGAGCGGCTGTCGCGCGACGACGTCGACGCATGGCTCGCGCAGCAGGACGGCGGCGGTCCGCCGTCGATCGCGGGCGTCGCGCACGTCGCGAAGAGCGTGTCGCGCGACGCATTCGACGCGGCGATCGCCGCGGTGCACGACGCGCTGCGCGCGGGCGATTCGTATCAGGTCAATTACACGTACCGGCTGAATTTCGACGTGTTCGGCACGCCGCTCGCGCTGTACAGGCGGCTGCGCGCGCGCCAGCCGGTGCGGTACGGCGCGCTGATCGCGCTGCCCGACGGCGCATGGGTCGTATCGTGCTCGCCGGAGCTGTTCGTCGAGAAGCACGGCGATGTACTGCGTGCGCGGCCGATGAAGGGCACCGCACCGCGTTCGGCCGATCCGCGCGAAGATGCGGCCGCCGCCGCGTTCCTCGCGAACGATCCGAAGAACCGCGCGGAAAACGTGATGATCGTCGACCTGCTGCGCAACGACGTGTCGCGGATCGCGCGCACGGGCAGCGTCAAGGTGCCGGCGCTGTTCTCGGTCGAGCCGTATGCGTCGGTGTGGCAGATGACGTCGACGGTCGAGGCCGGCTGGCGCGACGGCACGACGTTCGCGCAGATGCTGCGCGCGCTGTTCCCTTGCGGATCGATCACGGGCGCGCCGAAGTACAAGACGATGCAGTTGATCGACGCGATCGAGTCGACGCCGCGCGGGCTCTATACCGGCGCGATCGGCTGGCTCGATGCGCCGAAGGAAGACGCGGGCGATGCAACGCCCGACGGCGCGGCCGGTTGCGGCGATTTTTGCCTGTCGGTCGCGATTCGGACGCTGACGCTGGATGCGGACGGCGCTAGCAATGACACGGACGGCACGGGTACCGCCACCGCGGCAGCCGGCCGGCGACGCGGCACGATGGGCGTCGGCGCGGGCATCGTGCTCGACAGCGTCGCGGCCGACGAATATGCGGAGTGCCAATTGAAAGCGCGATTCCTGACGGACGCCGACCCCGGCTTCCAGTTGTTCGAAACGACGGCCGCCACGCGAACGGACGGCATCCGCCATCTCGATCGCCATCTCGCGCGGCTGCAACGCAGCGCGGACGCATTCGGTTTCCGTTTCGACGCTGACGCGCTACGCCGGGAGATCGACGCACGCTGCGCGGCGCTCGACGGCGACGGCGCGTACCGGATGAAGCTCGCGCTGGCGAAGGACGGTACGATCGAGATCATCGCGGCGCCGCTCAAGCCGCTGCCGGCGGGGCCGGTCGGCGTGCTGCTGGCAGCCGAGCACGGCTTCGCGCCGACGCGCACCGACGACGCACTGCTGCTGCACAAGACCACGCGCCGAGCCGAATACGACCGCGCGTGGCAGGCGGCGGAGGCGCTCGGCGGGTTCGACATGCTGTTCGTCAACGAGCGTGGCGAGGTGACGGAAGGCGGGCGCTCGAACGTGTTCGTGAAACTGGACGGTGTGTGGGTGACGCCACCGTTGTCGTGCGGCGTGCTGCCGGGCGTGATGCGCGGTGTGCTACTCGACGATCCGGCAGTAGGCGCCAAAGAGCGTGTGCTGACGCTCGACGATGTGCTGAACGCCGACGAGCTGATGATCTGCAATGCGTTGCGCGGGCCGATGGCAGCGCGGTTGATTCACGGCGGCGCACCGGCCTGAACGCGGATTATTTCCGCGGCATACATTGCCAGCTTTGTACGATGGCGTGCCCACGTCGGTAGCGCGCGACGCAGGTCTGTGCCTGTTTGCCCAGCGGCCGAGCGATCACGACGCTCGTATTGCCGTAGTCGCACGAAACCCAATAGTCTTCACTGTTTTCGGCGAGCGACCAGATATAAATATCGCTGTTGGACTCGGAACGCGAGCGGTTTGGCACCAACGACGTCATCCGGTCCGGCGGTCCTGACCAGAATCTGACGGCGGCAAGCGGATAAGTATCTTGCGTGTCGAAGTTTTTCCAGCCATCGGGCGGTTGGCCATCGAGCTGCTGGGTAACGGCAACGCGTGCGGGGCACTCTGCTGTTGCAGCTGACGCGGGTAACGCGGCGAGCGAACTGTATGCGAATGCGGCGATGGCGATCGATCGATACGGTATTGGGCGCATGCGCATCCTCATTTCACGACCGAGAATGCATCGGCGTTATTGCTCGGATCGATGTAGCGGCCATTCTTGTCCTTGCTTTTTTCCGGTCGCCAGATGGCGGTAGGGCCGACGGAAGTATAGATCTTGACCAGCGCGACGCACTCACCATCGCCTGCCAGCTTTTGCCCGACGAGTTCAGCCGCCTTTTCATACACATGAGCCATCTTTTGCCGCTCCTTCGATTGGCGAAGGTTCGATGGTCGCCGCGACGAAGGCGTGTAGAAATAGGACGAGTTAGAAAGTACGCGTTGTCCGGTCATGCAGTACGAGAAACGGCGTACCGCATTGCCGGTCAGCTCAGCGAGTGTGCTGCAGCGAACGCCGGCAGTGCGCCACGGCGCTGCCGGCCCACTCAGAACGAGTGTTCCGGGCCCGGAAACGACCGATCCTTCACAGCGCTCACATAGGCTTCGACGGCCGCCTGAATGGTCGGCTGCCCGTGCATGAAATCCTTCACGAAGCGCGGCCGCTTGCCGGGAAACACGCCGAGCATGTCGTGCAGCACGAGCACCTGCCCCGAGCAGTCGGCGCCGGCGCCGATGCCGATCGTCGGGATCTTCAGCATGTGCGTGACTTCGGCCGCGACGAGCGTCGGCACGGCTTCGAGCACGACGAGCTGCGCACCGGCATCCTCGATCGCGCGCGCGTCGCGCAGCAATTGCGCGGCGCCGGCCTCGGTCTTGCCCTGCACCTTGAAGCCGCCGAACGCATGCACCGACTGCGGCGTGAGGCCGAGGTGCGCGCACACGGGCACCGAGCGTTCGACGAGGAAGCGGATCGTATCGGCGAGCCATTCGCCGCCTTCGAGCTTGACCATCTGCGCGCCCGCGCGCATCAGCTTGACCGCGTTCGCGAACGCGTCGGCCGGCGTCCCGTACGTGCCGAACGGCAGATCGGCGACGACGAGCGCGCGCGGCTGCGCCCGGGCGACACAGGCGGTGTGGTATGCGATGTCGTCGATCGACACGGGCAGCGTGGTCGAGTGGCCCTGCAGCACGTTGCCGAGCGAATCGCCGATCAGCAGCACGTCGGTGCCGGCGCGATCGAGCAGCGCGGAAAAGCTCGCGTCGTAGCACGTGAGCATCGCGATCTTCTCGCCGGCGTCGCGCATTGCCTGCAGCTTGGGGACCGTCACGGCAGGCCGGCTCGATTCCTGGAGATAGGTCATGGGAAATCCGGGTCGGTGGTGAGAAACGACAGGCGAGGACGCGTCAGCGCGTCGTCTCGCCCTTGACGAAGAATTCCTTGCGGCCGCGCATCGTCTCGATGCGCTCGACCAGCAGGGCGAGATCTTCGGGGGAATCCAGCGGGTTCAGGTGTTCGGCTGCGACCGTCAGCACCGGCGTGCGGTCGTAGTGGTAGAAGAATTCGTTGTACGCGTCGACGAGCGAGCGCAGGTACGCGTCGCTGATCTGCAGCTCCATCGGCGTCCCGCGCTTCTGGATGCGCGAGAACAGCACTTCGGGGCTGGCCTGCAGATAGACGACGAGATCGGGCGACGGCGCCTGCGGCACGTCGACGTGCGTGGCGACCGAGCGATACAGCTGCCACTCGTCTTCCGGCAGGTTCAGCCGCGCGAAGATGTCGTTCTTCTGCGGCATGAAATCGGCGATGACGGGGCGGCCCGTGTCGAGCGCACCGATCAGCTCGCGCGCCTGCTGCGCGCGCTGCAGCGCGAACGACAGCTGGACGGGCAACGCGTAGCGCGCGGTGTCGCGATAGAAGCGTTCGAGGAACGGGTTGTCCTGCGGGCGCTCGAGCAGCGTCTGCATCGACCAGCGCTCGCCGAGCAGGCGCGCGAGCGTCGTCTTGCCGACGCCGATCGGGCCTTCGATCACGAGATAGCGGTGCGGGGCGCGCAGGTCGGGCGCGGTGACGGTCAGCGGAGTCGAGTTCATCGGCAGCGGGTCTTGTCGGCGTCTTCGCCGGCAGCGAGCGCCTTTTGCATCGGGCACTGGCAGGTTTGCACCTTTTCGACGCGCTGATCCGCGACGGCGGCGAGAAAGGCGTCGGCACGGCCGCGCGCGGGGATGTCGAGCGCCGGCTCGATCTCGACGAGCGGCACGAGCGCGAACGCGCGGTCGGTGAGGCGCGGGTGCGGGACGATCAGGTCGGGTTCGTCGATCGAATCGGCGCCGAACAGCAGGATGTCGAGGTCGAGCGTGCGCGGCGCATTGCGATACGGGCGCTCGCGGCCGAAGTGATGTTCGATCTTCTGGCAGAGCGCGAGCAGCTCGCGGGCCGACAGCGTCGTGTCGAGCTTGACGACGCAGTTGTAGTAGTCGTCGCCGTCCGCTTCGAACGGCGCCGTGCGATACAGGCTCGATTTGCCGAGGATCGAGATGGTGCGCTGCTGCGCGAGGCACACCACCGCGTCCTTCAGGGTCTGGCGCGCATCGCCGAGATTCGCCCCCAGTCCGATATATGCAACCGTCATGGCATCACTTCCTACGTCGTTCGCCGGCGCGCGCGTCAGTCGTCGGAACCGCTCGCGGTATCGCCCGCGGTACCCGGCGCCTGCTCGGCGGCGCCTTCGCCCTGCTGGCGGTTTCGCGCACCGCCGCGGCGGCGCCGCTTGCGGGGCGATTTTTCCTTCGAGCCGCCCTGCGTGAGCAATGCCTCGCGAGCGGCCGCGTCGCCTTCGATGAAATCCGTCCACCACTGTCCGACTTCCGTCTCGAGCTCGCCGGATTCGCAGCGTAACAGGAGGAAATCATACCCCGCTCTAAACCTTTGGTGTTCCAGCAGCCGCATCGCGCTGCGGCCCGAGCGTTTCTCCAGGCGCAGCTGCAGGCCCCAGATCTCGCGCATGTCGGCCGAGTAGCGCTTGTGGATCGCAAGTTTCTCGGTCTGCATGTCGAGCACGTCGTCCATCGCGCGATGGAGCGCCGGCACCGGGATTTCGCCCGCTGCCGTGTATTGCTCGAAGCGCTGGCGCATGTCGTGCCACAGCAGCGTCGCGAACAGGAAGCCCGGCGACACCGGTTTGCCGGCGCGCACGCGCGCGTCGGTGTTGTTCAGCGCGAGCGTGATGAACTTCTCGCCCTGCGGCTGTTCGAGCACGACGTCGAGCAGCGGCAGCAGCCCGTGGTGCAGCCCTTCCTTGCGCAGCCGCTGCAGGCACGCGAGCGCGTGGCCCGACAGCAGCAGCTTCAGCATTTCGTCGAACAGGCGCGCGGCCGGCACGTTGTTGATCAGGTCGGCGAGCGCGTGGATCGGCTCGCGCGTATGCGGCTCGATCTCGAAATCGAGCTTCGCCGCGAAGCGCACGACGCGCAGCATTCGCACCGGATCCTCGCGAAAGCGCGTGGCCGGATCGCCGATCATCCGCAGCAGACGGGCGCGTACGTCGGCCATCCCGTCGTGATAGTCGAGCACTGTCTGCGTCGACGGGTCGTAGTACATCGCGTTGATCGTGAAGTCGCGGCGCGCGGCGTCCTCGTGCTGCTCGCCCCACACGTTGTCGCGCAGCACGCGGCCGCTCGCGTCGACCGCGTGCGTGCGGCGATCGAGTTCGTCGCGCTTCAGGCGCCTCGGCGGCTCGGCCGTGGCCGCCGCCGCCTCGGGCGGCGCGTCGACCAGCGCGCGGAACGTCGATACCTCGATCAGTTCCTGGCCGAACTGCACGTGGACGATCTGGAAGCGGCGGCCGATCAGGCGCGCGCGGCGGAACAGGCGCTGTACCTCGGTCGGCGTCGCGTCGGTCGCGACGTCGAAGTCCTTCGGCGCGATGCCGAGCAGCAGATCGCGCACCGCGCCGCCGACGATGAACGCGCGGAAACCCGCCTGCTGCAGCGTGTCGGTCACGCGCACCGCGTTCTTCGAGATCAGCGCCGGGTTGATGCCGTGCACGCTGGCCGGCACGACGGTCGGCTCGTGGTTGCTGCGCGGTTTTTTCGCGCCGCCGCCGCGGGCGCCCTTCGGCGCGCGCGGGGCAGCAGGGGCCGCTTCGTCGGCCGGGGCCGCCGCGGGGGACGTTTGCTCGGTTTCGTCCTGGCCGAGCAGCTTTCGAATGAATTTTTTGATCACGACGTTCAGAAGAGATCGAGGATACGCCAGCCGCGGGTGCTTGCATGCGCACGCAGCGTGTCGTCAGGGTTGGTCGCGATCGGGTCGGTGACTTTCTCGAGCAGCGGGATATCGTTGTGCGAGTCGCTGTAGAAGTAGCTGTGCTCGAAGTCGTCCCAGTGCTTGCCGAGCGACGCGAGCCATGCTTCGGTGCGCACGATCTTGCCTTCGCGATAGCTCGGCGTGCCGGTCGGCCGGCCCGTGTACGGCGAATCGGGATGCCCGTCGGTCGTTTCGACCTCGCACGCGATCAGCGTGTCGACACCGAACGCGGTCGCGATCGGGCGCGTGATGAATTCGTTGGTCGCCGTCACGACGCAGCACAGGTCGCCGGCATCGAGGTGCCGGCGCACGAGTTCGAGCGCGGCGGGCGTCATCGCCGGCCGGATCACCTCGTGCATGTACTGCTCGTGCCACTCGGCCAGCTGCGCGCGCGAGTACTTCGCGAGCGGCGTGAGCATCGCGCACAGGTACGCATGGATGTCGAGCTTGCCGGCCTTGTAGTCGGCGAAGAACTGGTCGTTCTGACGCGAGAAGCTTTCCGCGTCGACGATGCCGAGCTTCACCATGAAGCGGCCCCATTCGTGGTCGCTATCGGTCGGGATCAGCGTGTGATCGAGGTCAAAGAGTGCCAGATTAGTCATGGAAGCGCATTTTACTCGAAGCGGTTCGGGCCCGTGCCAGGTGGTGTGATGTCGTCGCCGGGGCGCGCGAGCATCCGGCGCAGCAGCGGCAGCGTGACCGCGCGTTTCTGCTCGAGCGAGAAGCGGTCGAGCGCGTCGAGCAACGCCATCAGGCTCGGCATGTCGCGGCGGAAATGGGTCAGCAGGTACGCGGCGATGTCGTCGGTGAGCGCGATTCCGCGCTCCTTCGCCGCGAGCTTGAGCACCGCGATCTTGCCGGCGTCGGACGGCGGCGACAGGTGGAACACGAGCCCCCAGCCGAGCCGCGTGCGCAGATCCTCGCGCACGTCGAGCGCGAGCGGCGCCGCGGGGCCCGCCGCGACGAACGCGCTCGACGGATGTGCGCGCACTTCGTTGAACAGGTTGAACAGCGCGACCTGCTGCGTGTCGCTCATCCGGTCGCAGTCATCGATCGCGTAGATGCCGATGCGCGGGTCGAACGTGAACGCGCCGAGCGGGCTCTGCGGCGTCAGGTAGCGCGCATAGCCGTACGACGCGTCGCTCACGAGCGCCTGCAGCAGGTGGGTGCGGCCGCTGCCCGGCTCGCCCCAGATGTAGAACGACCGGTCCGGCACGGGGCCGGCCGCGAGCGCGAGATCGAGCTTCTGCAGGCGCGTGACGAGCTCGTCGTTCTCGTCGCTCATGATGAAGTTGTCGAACGTGGCGGGCGGCGGCGTGCCGAGATCGAGCGTCAGTTGACGGGACACAGCAGTCACAATGCGGATCGGTTGAAAAAACGCGTGCCGTACGCCGGGCACGCGCGGGGGAAGGCGCCTCGGCTGACTTCACGCGCGACCGTACGCACGGCGGCGCGGCGCGGGTTTCGGCGCGCTTCGCCCGGCGATGAAAACGGGGACGTGTTGACCAAGATGCAATCCCTGACGATTCGGTGCTGGGAATTCCGGCCAACGGGCCGGCTTCGGGTAAAATCGCATTTTACCGACCTTCTCGCATTCCCCCATGAATCCTCCGAAATCCGCTCCCGACGCTCAGGGTCTGTCCTATCGCGACGCAGGTGTCGACATCGACGCAGGCGACGCGCTCATCGACAAGATCAAGCCTTTTGCGAAGAAAACCCTGCGCGACGGCGTGCTCGGCGGCATCGGCGGGTTCGGCGCGTTGTTCGAAGTGCCGAAGAAGTACCAGGAGCCCGTGCTCGTGTCCGGCACCGACGGCGTCGGCACCAAGCTCAAGCTGGCCTTTCATCTGAACAAACACGACACCGTCGGCCAGGATCTCGTCGCGATGAGCGTGAACGACATCCTCGTGCAGGGCGCCGAGCCGCTGTTCTTCCTCGACTACTTCGCGTGCGGCAAGCTCGACGTCGACACGGCCGCCACCGTCGTCAAGGGCATCGCGCACGGCTGTGAACTGTCGGGCTGCGCGCTGATCGGCGGTGAAACGGCCGAAATGCCGGGCATGTACCCGGACGGCGAATACGACCTGGCCGGCTTCGCGGTCGGCGCGGTCGAGAAGAGCAAGATCATCGACGGCAGCACGATCGCCGAAGGCGACGTGGTGCTGGGCCTCGCATCGAGCGGCATCCACTCGAACGGCTTCTCGCTCGTGCGCAAGATCATCGAGCGCGCGAATCCGGACCTGTCGGCCGATTTCCACGGCCGCTCGCTGGCCGATACGCTGATGGCGCCGACGCGCATCTACGTGAAGCCGCTGCTCGCGCTGATGCAGAAGCTGTCGGTGAAGGGCATGGCGCACATCACCGGTGGCGGCCTCGTCGAGAACATCCCGCGCGTGCTGCGCGAAGGCCTCACCGCCGAGCTCGACCAGAACGCATGGCCGTTGCCGCCGCTGTTCAAGTGGCTGCAGGAGCACGGCGGCGTCGCCGACGCGGAAATGCACCGCGTGTTCAACTGCGGGATCGGGATGGCCGTGATCGTCTCGGCGGCCGATGCCGACGCAGCGATCGCCGACCTGACCGCCGCCGGCGAACAGGTGTGGAAGATCGGCACCGTGCGGGCGACCCGCGAAGGCGAGGCGCAGACGGTCGTGGTCTGACGCACCGCAGGCAGATGCAGTAGGAAGAGCCGCCCGGAGTCGATCCGGGCGGCTTTTTTTTCGGGTGCGCCCGGCAGGGCGCACTTACTTGGAGGTGAAAGTCCTCTACTCGCCCGGCAAGGGGAAGAGTTAGCCGAAGGCAAGGGTTTCCCGGGTGACT
>NZ_CADFEH010000042.1:0-69497 GCF_902833155.1 Burkholderia sp. BCC1047
GCCGATGATTTGTTCTTCGGTGAATCGCTTTTTCATTGCCGTTCCTCTCTGGAACGGACTCTACACCGTCACCGTACTAAACGCGGGGAGCAGGTCAATTGAAGATAAGAAAAGTTTGAATAAATGATTCATGGTGATGCTGTTGGTGGAAATTGGCTGGCGGTACCCTTGTTGCGATTTTTAATCGCCATTTTTCTATTCGATAAATTCCTCCGTATCGTTCGGGTGTTTCAGGAGTTGTCGTGTCGACCTCGCCCTGCAGCGCTGACGGCAAACCACGGGGCATGCGTTGCACAACGCTTGGAAAGAGAGATCGGCGTGCATGCCCGTGAGCATCGATCCTCCACGATGCCTCGGGTGCCAACCGCCGAAACACCGACATTCGGTGCTCCAGGGATGCTATGCATCGAATCCGTCGTTATGCGGCGCGGAGGGGGCAACGCCAACCGGATATATGCAACCGCACGACCGGGACGATAAGCGTGTTCGTTTCGAAACGCTGCTAGATAATTCTGGAACTGGGGAAATTTCCGAAATTACAACAGCGCGCCGACTATGTATTGAGGCTGCTCTCCAGATGCCGGTATTCTGCTGCCAACGCAACCGATTTTAAAATTCTGGCGAATTGTTTTGATGGTTGTCGGTTTGTGTTGTAACTATTGGAATTGATTAGTATGCGACGTAAATTTGTTTCAGGCACGGTGTTGCATGTGGGGGCGCGCGAGTTGTATAAGGTTTCCGTCGTTCTCGCGACGGTCGCTGGCGGCGGGTGTGGCGTCCTGTTTTCTTCTGCCGCGTATGCGCACAATCCATATATTGGATATGAAACCCCGGCGGCCAGTAACTGCATAAATAGCGGATTACTATTCGAAAATTGTGCTAGATGGAATGATTCAAAGTATAGGGGTGTGCGTGGGGCTCATTTTTCCCAGATGGCGGGCCGGTATTTTTCTTATCTTACCTCCGGAAATGGGGCCGACACATATTTGTGGTCGGGAGTATGGGCGGGAAGTAGATCGGCCGGGCTGTTTTATGGTGACGATCCGTTCAAGGCGAATCGGATAATCGTCGATGCCGAAGGCGCGACCATTGCCGGCAACCGGCTTGTGTTGTCGTCCAGGGCGGGAATCAGCGTATCGGGTTCTAGAATCTCCAACGTCAAGAACGGCGCGCACGCCGGTGATGCAGTCAACGTCAACCAGCTTTCGAGGGTGGCGAACGTGCTTGGCGTGAACATCGACACCAACGGCCACGTAACGACGCCGACATATCGAGTGGGCAGCAAATCTTTCGACAACGTCGCGGAGGCGATTGCGGCAGCCGCCGATAGCGGTACGGATCCGAATGCGGTCGTTTATGACGATGCCGCCAAGCGCTCGATCACGCTTGGCGTGAAGGGCACGACACTGAAGAACGTGGCGGCCGGCACGGTCAGTGCGACGAGTATGGAAGCGATAAACGGTTCGCAATTGCACCGTGCGTCACAGAGTGTCGCGACGGCACTGGGGGGCGGTTCGACGGTGGACGCGCGAGGTAACGTGACGGCGCCGAAGTATCGCGTCGGTGACAAAACCTACGGTAACGTCGGCGACGCGATCGCGGCAGCCGCGGACAGTGGCGGCGGTATCGATCCGAACGCGGTGGCGTACGACGATGCCGCCGGCAGCACGATAACGCTGCGTGGCGAGCATGGCACGACATTGAAGAACGTCGCGGCAGGCAGTGCGGATACCGATGCGGTCAATGTGGGGCAATTGACTGCTGCCACGCAGCCGATACGGGATGAACTGGCTGACGTCAGCCTTGCGATGAAGGCCATCCAGATCAAGCCTCAAGGTGTAGACGCGATTGCGACGGGAACGAATGCCGTTGCGGTTGGCGCCGGTGCAAATGCGATAGCGAACGGCTCGATCGCTTTGGGTGCGGGTTCGCGCGTGACCGGAGTCAATTCGGTTGCGATCGGTATCAACTCGGTCGCACCGGAAGCAAACCAAGTGTCGGTGGGCGACGTGGGGCGCGAGCGCCGCATTTCGAACCTCGCGGCGGGTACGAAAGGTACCGACGCGGTCAACTTGAATCAGCTGACTGATGCGATCGGAAAGGTGTCGAGCCGTACCGACAAGCTCTCGTCCGATCTGGCATCGCGGCGCAGCTTGCTGATTGCCCATCCCTCTGCCATCGACGAGCAACGTTTGTCGAATTTCGTGCTGATCGACGGCCAGGGTGCTGACGGTAGCCTGCCGAACGCGGCGAGTATCGCCGATGGCGATCCGGCGAGTACGACCTCGGCTGCAATCGGTGTCGGGTCGGTTGCGTCGGGCGCAGACACGATTGCCATTGGTATGCGTACCATCGCGAACTCGGACAACTCCGTGGCGATCGGCAATATGGCGCAAACCGGTGCCGAGCAGCCGTACTCCGTGGCGATCGGCTCGCATGTGACGACGAATGGTGCCAGCGCCCTTGCAATCGGTTCGCAGGCGAGGGCGAATGGCGAGAGCGCGATCGCTGTCGGCAATAACAACGTGCAGGCGATCGGTGAGAGTTCGATTGCGATCGGCGATGGCGCCGAGGCCGTGGTGGGCGCGACGAATGGCATTGCGCTGGGCACGGGGACGAGCGTTGCCCGAAACGTGACCGATGCGATGGCGCTCGGCGCGAAAGCCTTCGTGGAAAAAGGGGCGAACGGCGCCGTGGCACTGGGGGCGGGTTCCCAGGCGAGTCGAGCCAATACCGTTTCAGTGGGCAATGCCGGAAGCGAGCGCCAGATCGTGAACGTTGCGGCGGGTACGCAGGGTACCGACGCGGTGAACGTGGCGCAGTTGCACGGCGCGGCGGCGAGTCTTGCGAACGCGATCGGCGGCGACACGACGGTCGATGGAAGCGGCCACGTGGCCATTCATTCGATTGAAGTGCATGGTCACCAGTACGGGACGGTATCGGAGGCGGTGCAGGCGGCTGCGGCGTATGGCGCCACGGATTCGCTGGCGCTGCGCTACGATCTCGACTCGCACGGCAATCCGAACTATGGCTCGGTGACGCTGGGCGGCCCGTCGGCAGCGCCGGTGATGCTGACCAACGTTGCCGATGGCAAGAGCCGATACGACGCGGTGAACTATGGCCAGTTGTCGTCGCTGCAAAGCGACTTCGAAAACCGAATGGGCGCGATGGACGATCGCGTCAGCAAGATCGAAACCGATGCCGGCAATCCGCGCGGTGATGGTCGGGTCATGACGATGGCCAATCTGCGCCGGGACGTTAGCGACGTCGGGGCCGGCTCAGGCTCCGTTATCGACAGCGATGCCGGCGACACCACGGCAATCGGCGCGAATTCGGCGCGGCAAGCGTCGGGCGCGACAGCGATCGGCGCCGGGGCGGATGCACGTGCAATCAATAGCACGGCGATCGGGCAAGCTGCATCCGCTCACGGCGAGAACAGCACCGTGGTCGGCCAGGGCGCGACGGCTTGGGGCAATAACAGCGTTGCAATTGGTGCAGGTTCCGTGGCTGACGCGGACAACGCCGTCTCGTTCGGCAACAGCGCCACGGGCATGACGCGCACGCTGACCAACGTGTCGGCCGGCGTCGCACCGACGGATGCCGTCAACGTCCAGCAGCTCAACGAATCGGTGGGCGGCTTGCGATCGCAGATCGAACACGATCGTGCGGATGCAAATGGAGGCACCGCGTCAGCCGTGGCCATTGCGTCGCTGCCGCAAGCGCCGGCGCCCGGAAAGAGCGTCGTTGCATTGGGCGGCGGCACGTACGCCGGCCAGTCTGCTCTTGCGGTGGGTCTGTCCACTTACGCTGGGCGGTGGATCATCAAGGCTTCCGGCTCGACGAACACACGAGGAACCGTGGCGGGCGGCGTCGGCGCTGGTTTCGTGTGGTAAGCAACCGGAGTCACGCGTTGCGTTGCTGGTCGTGATCAGCACACCTCATCGCTGAGGCTGGTCCTGTTGGCAATATGCGGCAGGACCAGCAGCCATGGAGCGACGAGATAGTGGCCGCGGGCGGTTACCGCGCGTCGAAGCAGTCGCACGCGAGAATCGCGGAAACGCATCATTCACTCCCGTAAGCAATGACGCCATCGGGCTGCCCATTTCGTCGGGAAAGTTAACGGCGCCATGGCGCCTGTTCGACACCGTTTCCGATTATTTGCCATTTCGACATATCCATGTCGCGGAGCGTCCATTCCATTGACGCCCGGGCGAGATGATGTAGCTCGTCTGTTCAATCATATTAAAAACAAGAGTGCCGATGATGAAAATTCGGAATGTCTCATGAATTTTATCCATTTTAAGAAAAGTGGAAAATGAAATACAAATGGCTTTTTATCTTAATGATAATGGTGTCTTCCCTCGCTGGAATATCACTCGCCCATGCATACTCGGGCGAAGATGGCTCGGTCACGCTTGTCGGAGTCGCTGGCGACAAGGTCGCGCAACAGCTCACGGACAATTACAATAATCTGGCTCCAGATTGCGGTAGTGCTACAAACCCGGCGTTTCGCTGTTCCGGAGTAATGCTTCGCGGGACCATGCATTCGTCTCAGTACCACTCATGGAACCCGAGTCCTGCTTCCGTTTCGAGTGGAGGCGTCTCATTCTCCTATCTGCGAAAAGATTCGAAGTTCAGCAAACTGGCTTATGGATACGGTAATGGGTTAATTTTCGTTCCTTACAGGTATAATATAAAGCCGAATGTCGTCGAGCCTGAAGCTCTATGCTCATTCCCGATCGACGCCAACACTGAAAATCGAGTGGACAAAGGATGCGGCGCGGATAACTCATTTCCGACTGACAGCGGTCCATGTCAGGCGCGAGGTATTTCAACTGCTTCGGAATGGCTTTCACACTACCGCAACACAAATGGCAATAAGCACGCCCACCAATGCGGCTTCGACGTACATCACGGCGCCCCGTCGACCTCTGCGATTTTCAAAGCCAGCATTGACGCAATGGCGTTGATTGCCGAAGAATCCATGCACGAGCAAAATGAGCTGCGTTTAGCTACATGGGAGCAAGATATCCCTGAGAAGCTGCCAATCATGGCATTTTTCTATCTTGCAGGTCACGCCAATGGACTCAAAGGCGCCCAAGGTGACCAAGTGGATTACCAGCAAGCCTCGAAGCGCATCGTACCCATCATCCGGATAACGCTTCCGTCATCGCGGTCAGACGAGGCTACGTTCGTCTATGACAAAAATGATCAGATGGTCGTGCCTCCGCAAATTGCGAATCCGTCGGTTGATCCGATTTCGCTGGTCCCACCGATCCCTCCCGCGGGATATTGAACTGCTCAGGGTGTGTGAGAGGCGGCGCCTGCTCAATACCCCGACGCGCTCGCGCCCTGATCGGTCACGATCGCCACCCCCGAACTCGTCCCGAGCCGCGTCGCGCCGGCTTCGAGCATCGCGAGCGCGGCCGCGCGGTCGCGCACGCCGCCCGATGCCTTCACGCCGAGCGTCGGCCCGACCGTGCGGCGCATCAGCGCGACATCGGCGAGCGTCGCGCCGCCGTGGCCGAATCCGGTCGACGTCTTCACGAACGCGACGCCGAGATCGCGGCACATCTCGCACACGCGCACCTTCTCGTCGTCGGTCAGCAGCCCCGTTTCGAGGATCACCTTGAGCGGCACCGTGCCGCACGCGCGATGCACGGCGTCGATGTCGGCCTTCACGTCGTCGGCGCGGCCGCTTTTCAGCGCGCCGACGTTGATCACCATGTCGATCTCGCCGGCGCCCGCCGCGATCGCGGCGGTGGCTTCGAACGCCTTCGCGGCGGACAGCCCCGCGCCGAGCGGGAAGCCGACCACGGCGCAGACGAGCACGCCGGTTTCAGCCAGCTCGCGCGCGGCGAGCGGCACGTTCGCCGAATTCACGCAGACCGAGTAAAAGCGATGCTCGGCCGCCTGGCGGCAGAGTTCGCGGATCTGCGCGTCGCTCGCGTCGGGCGCGAGCAGCGTGTGATCGATGGTTTGGGCGAGTTGGGCGTTGGAAAGCGGCATGTGTCAGGACTCCACGGATCGTGTGCGGAAAGGGCACACGGAAAGTTGATGTTTTCACATCGGTTTGTTACAAATACGACATTCCGGCCGGGCCCGCGCGCCCGGCACGACGAGCGACTCACGCGGCGGCCACGCAGGATACAGGCATGGAAACAAAGAAGGGCGAACGGATCAAGACATTGATGAACGTGCTGCAAGGGCAGAACGCGATTCATCTGAGGGAAGTCGCCGAGCTGTTCGGCGTGTCCGAAATGACGATCCGCCGCGATCTCGCGGACAACCCGCACGGCCTCAGCCTGATCGGCGGCTACGTGACGCGCCATTTCGCCGCGCAGCGCAGCGATATCGGCGAATACCTGATCAGCGCCGAGAACAACCGGCAGACCGAGGAAAAGCGCCGCATCGGCAAGCTGGCCGCGCAGTTCGTGACGACCGGCGACACGATCTTCGTCGACTGCGGGTCGACCACGCCGTTCATCGTCGACTTCATTGCCGACGACCTCGAATTCACCGCGGTCTGCAATTCGCTGAACGTGTTCGCGAAGCTGCAGCAAAAGCCGCATTGCAACGTGATCCTGTGCGGCGGCGCGTATCACCGGCAGAACATGGTGTTCGAATCGGTCGCCGAAACGGGCATTCTCGATTCGGTGCGCGTGTCGAAGGCGTTCATCTCGGCGGCCGGCGTGAGCGAGCGCTGCGGCGTCACGTGCTTCAACTTCCACGAAGTCGATGCGAAGAAGAAGGTGATGGCGCGCGCGCAGAACCGCTTCCTGCTCGTCGATCACACGAAGTTCGACGAAGTGCGTGCGGCCTATTTCGCCGAACTGACCGACTTCAACTACGTGATCTCCGACGGGCAACTGAGCCGCCGCTACGAAACGGCGATCCGCGAGCACGGGATCGCGCTCGTGACCTGATGCGGCGCCGTGCATCGCGCTTTTCATCACGTCACGCATCGCGCGCTTCCGCCGCGCTGAGGTAGCCGGTAAGCACCTCGAAGCGGCGCGATGCGCCGGGCGCCAGCGCCGCGACGTGGCCCTTGCGGCGTTCCGCTTCGTAACCCTCCGGCTCGCAGGTCGACGGCAACGCGAACGCGGCCACCTGCTGATCCGCGTTGTGCAGGATCCAGCGCGTCGCATGCGGGAATTGCGCGGGGCGATACGCGGTGTGGAACGCGCCGCCGTCCGGATGCGCGAGCCGGAAATGCGCGACGCCGTCGGCATCCGTTGCCACGTCGTTCATGAAGAACACGATCTCGGGGTCGTACAGCGCGGGCGCATCGAGCGTCGCGAGCCGCGCCGGATCGCGCGCGAGTGTGGCCGTGTAGTCGCGCCACGCGGCGGTCGGTTTCACGTGCGCGGGCACGCTGTCGCGCAGCCGCATGCCGCCGCGCGGCAGCGACTGCACGAAGCGGCCGCCCGGCACGTACGCGTAGTTCAGGTGCGCCATGTACATCAGGTCCATCGGCGTGCCGCCGAGGTTCGTCACGTCCATCGCGATCGTCATCCGCGCATCGTGCTCGGCCAGCCGCACCGACGGCCGCGCGACGTAGTGGCTGCCGAAGCCTTGCACGTATTCGTATTCGCCGGTCACTTCGACCGTCGCGCCGCGCGCGTCCATGCCGACGACGAGGCTCGCGCGGTCCATCGGCGCGCACGGCATCTCGCCGTGCAGCGCGTGCGTGTCGTCCGGCCCCGGGCAGCCGTTGCGCAGCAGCCCGCTGTGGAACATGAAGCAGCCGTAGGTATCGATGATCGACGCCGCGCGCTTCGGCTGCCGGAACATGTGCTTCATCGTCAGGTCGCGGCCGTCGAATTCGGCGGCCCAGATCATCTGACCGAGATACGGCAGCACGACCAGATGACCGCGGCGGTTTTCGAGCTTCAGCGCCTCGACGCCGGACGGATACGCGAACGCGATGACGGTGAGGCCGTCGGTGCGGTACAGCGTGCGCGGCGCTTCGCGGAAGTCGTCGCGCCGCAGTTCGATCTCGCCGCGCATGGTCAGGCTCCCGACGTGTTGCGCGTCGCGGCGTAGCGTGCGGACGACGCATGACCGTCGGCCGCCGCGTCGGGCGTCGCGGCCGGCAGGTGACGCAGGCAGTAGAAGCCGTAGTACACGATCACGACGAAGCACAGCAGCGGCACGACGAACGCGAGCTGCATGTTGCCGCCGGTGTGATCGGAGATCAGCCCCTGGATCAGCGGCACGACTGCGCCGCCGACGATGCTCATCACGAGGATCGAGCCGCCGTATTCGGTGTCCTTGCCGAGGCCGTCGATCGTCAGCCCGTAGATCGTCGGCCAGCACGGGCCGAGGAAGATGCTCACGCACACGGCCGCATACACGGCGGTGATGTTGTGCACGCTGATCGTGTACGCGAGCAGCGCGATGCACAGGATGCCGTACACGATCAGCACCTTGGCCGGGCCGACGCGTTTCATCACGAGCGTCGCGACCAGCTTGCCGACGAAGAACGCGAAGAACGTCGCGAGCAGGTAGCGCGATGCGCCGCGCTCGGTGAGACCGCCGATCTGCATCGCGAGCCGGATCGTGAAGCTCCACACGCCGACTTGCGCGCCCACATACAGGAATTGCGCGACGACGCCCGCGACGAAGCGCCGGTTGCCGAACAGCCGCGCGAGCGTGCCGCGCGCGTCGATCCGATGCGTGACCGTACTCGCGCCGTTGCCCTTGCAGGCCGGATACGGCGTGAGCGCGAACACGATGAACACGGCGACGAGCACGACGATCAGCCACTTGTAAGGCTCGAGCGTGGCCTGGATCATCGCGAGCTGGTGCGTGTGCGCGTCGGCGGCCGACATCGCCGCGAGCTGCGCATGCGACGCGTCGCCTTCCTTGAAGATCAGGAAGCTGCCCATGTAGACGCCGGCCATCGCGCCGAACGGATAGAACGTCTGCGAGATGTTCAGCCGCCGCGTGCTGGTGTCGCGCGGGCCCATCAGCGTCGAATACGAGTTCGACGCCGTTTCGAGGAACGACAGGCCCGCGGCGATCACGAACAGCGCGACGAGGAACATCCCGTACTTCGCCATCGACGCGGCCGGGAAGAATAGCATGCAGCCGGTCGTGTAGAGCAGCAGGCCGACCAGGATCGTCGTTTTGTAGCTGAACTTCTTCACGACGGTCGCGGCCGGAATCGCGAGGAAGAAGTAGCCGAGATAGAACGCGGACTGCACGAACGCCGATTCGAAATCGGACAGGAAGAACGATTTCTTGAACTGCGCGATCAGCACGTCGTTCAGGTTCGCGGCGGTGCCCCACAGCGCAAACAGGCAGCACAGCAGCGTGAACGCGAAGAGCGGCGTGCGATTCAGGTAATAGCCGTCGGGCGTGTGTTCGATCGGGGTTCGGCTCATGGGTGTCTCCTTCCCAATGTCTCGTCGATGAAGGCGCCGGTCAGAAGCCGGCGTCGCGGAGGAAGCGTTCGAACGTCGCGGCGTCGGCGTACGACTTCTGCGTGCCGAGGCCCGTGACCGAATGCGCGGCGTACGCGGACGCGTAACGCATCGCATCGACCGCGTCGTGCGACGCCGCATAGCAGCGCGCGAAGCAGCCGATATACGCGTCGCCGGCGCCCGTCGTGTCGCGTGCGTCGACCGGGACGCCCGGCACGTGATGCACGCCGTCGCGCGACACCAGCAGCGAACCGTTGCTGCCGAGCGTGACGAGCACGTGCTCGAGCCCGCGCGCGACCAGCGCTTGGGCGGCGCGGGCGGCGCTCTCGCACGAATCGACCGGCATGCCCGACACGATCGCGAGCTCGGTTTCGTTCGGCACGAAGAATTCGACGGAACGGATGCGTTCGAAATCGAGGTCGGCCACGGCGGGGGCCGGGTTCAGCAACACGGGAATGCCGTGCCGCGCGCCGAATTCGATCGCGTGATAGACGGTGTCGAGCTCGATTTCGAGTTGCAGCACGATCAGCGCGCATTCGGCGAGCATCGGCGCGGCCGCGTCGATGTCGGCCGGCCGCAGATGGCGGTTCGCGCCCTTGACGATCAGGATGCTGTTGCTCGAATCGGGCTCGACGAAGATCGGCGCGACGCCGCTCGGCACGCCGGCGACCTTGCGCACGTGCGTGGTGTCGATGCCTTCGCGCTCGAAGTTGCGGATCGTGTTGTCGGCGAACACGTCGTCGCCGACCTTCGTGACCATCACGACGCGCGCGCCGAGGCGGGCGGCCGCGACGGCCTGGTTCGCGCCCTTGCCGCCGCAGCCGAGCTCGAAGTTCGGCGCCTCGAGCGTTTCGCCCCGGGCGGGCATGCGCGCGACGTAGGTCACGAGGTCGACCATGTTGCTGCCGATGACGGCGATTGTCTCCATCTGGGTCTCTTCCTTGGTATGGGGGCGACTGTGCGCGTGGGCGGCGGTGGGTCGCGATGAGTGATAATAAAATCACATAAGATGTGAAAATGCAATCCTATGATGTTAGGATGGTCACTTTTCAGAGGCGGAAAGGGGACGAGACGCCCTCATGCCGCTGTCGGCATACAAAAAGATTGCGCCTGAGAGGACGGGGCGAAGATGTGCTGGGCGGTGAGCAAGCTGGCTACGGCAGGAGGCGAGAAACCGCGCTTTCGTGAGAACCGCGCGCGGTCTGTCGCGCGCCTAGCTGTTTCCAGCAGCCCGTTCCGGCGGGGGAACGAGGCATCGATAGCACGACGCCCGTGATGTGTGAAAGCACGTCGTTCACGGGCGTACGGCGGTTATCGCTGCGCCACCGCGCTCGTTTCCCGCCAGCCGCCGCCCAGCACCTTGTACAGCGTGATGAGGTTGGACTGCTTGGCGAGCACGTCCGTGACCAGTTGCTGTTGCGCGGCGAAGAGCGTGCGCTGCGCGTCGAGCAGGGTCAGGAAGCTGTCGGTGCCACTACGGTAGCGTGCCCGCGCGAGGTCGTAGTACTGCTGCGCGGCGTTCACGTAGTCGCGGTCCGCGGCCAGCTGCATGACGTACGTGGTGCGTCCCGCGAGGGCATTCGACACTTCCTTGAACGCCGTCTGGATGGCTTTTTCATAGTTGGCGACGTCGATGTCCTTCTCGACCTTCGCGACGTCGAGCGTGGCGCGGTTGTAGCCGAAGTCGAAGATGGGCACCGAAATGGACGGCGAAAACGTCCACGCCCCCGTGCCCGCCTTGAACAGATTCGAGAGGCTCCCGCTCGTGGTGCCCGCGGAAGCCGTCAGCTCGATCTTCGGAAAGAACGCCGCGCGCGCCGCGCCGATGTTGGCGTTGGCGGCCTTCAGCGTGTGCTCGGCTTCGACGATGTCGGGCCGGCGCGCGAGCAGATCCGACGGCACGCCTTCGCCGATGTCCGCGAACGTGTTCTCGCTTTCCATCAACGATGGGCCCTGTGGCAGATCGTCGGGCAGCGGCGCACCGATTTCGGCCACCAGGTTGTTGCGGTCCTGCGCGACCGCACGCGTGTACGAGGCGAGACTCGACCGCGCGCTCGCCAGCGAGTTTTCGGCCTGGCGCACGTCCTGCAGCGACGCGCTGCCCATCTTCATCATGTTCACCGTGAGGTCGTAGGTGTGCTGATCCGCATCGACGGTGTTCTGCGTGATCTGCAACGAAGCCTCGTCGGAGAGCAGTTGCAGATAGTCGGTGGCGACGGTCGCGATCAGGCTGATCTGCGTGCTGGTGCGCGCGGCGTCCGTGGCGAGGTACTGCTCCAGCGCCTGGCGCTTGAGGCTGCGCAGGCGGCCGAAGAAGTCGATTTCCCACGATGTGAGGCCCACGCTCGCGCTGCTCGAACTGTATGCGCTCGTGGAGCCTGCCACGTGTTCGCGCGTGACCGAGCCGGATGCGTTGATGGTCGGTCCGACGTTGGCGCGCGCAATGCGGTACTGCGCTTCGTACTGCGCCACGTTGAGCGCGGCCACGCGCATGTCGCGGTTGTTCGCGAGCGCGAGTTCGATCAGCTTTTGCAGTCGCGGATCCTTGAAGAAGTCGCGCCAGCCGAGGTCGGCTCCCGGCGGTGCCGCAGCAGTGCTTTGCAAGGCCTTCGGCTGCGCCAGCGCGGGCACGGTGGACCAGGTGTTGTCGACCGGTGCGGCCGGCCGTTGGTACATCGGGTCCAGCGTGCAGCCTGCCAGCACGCCCGCGCAAAGAAGGGCGATCAGTGTACGTTTCATGCGTTGCCCTCGTTGATGTCGGCGGAGTCCGTGGTGTGACCGTGTTCCTTGAACAGTCTGCGCACCACGACGAAGAAGACCGGTACGAAGAAGATGGCGAGCACCGTGGCCGCGATCATGCCGCCCGTCACGCCCGTGCCGATGGCGTGGCGTGCGCCGGCGCCGGCACCCGTACTGATGACGAGCGGCAGCACGCCGAACACGAACGCGAGCGAAGTCATGAGAATGGGGCGCAGCCGCATGTGGGCGGCTTCGAGTACGGCGTCCACGAGGCTGTGCCCCTGCGCCTGCAGGTCCTTCGCGAACTCGACGATCAAAATGGCGTTCTTCGTGGAAAGCCCGATGGTGGCCAGCAGCCCCACCTTGAAGTAGATGTCGTTCGAAAGCCCGCGCCCATGAGCGGCAAGTAACGCGCCCAGCACGCCGAGCGGCACGACGAGCAGCACCGCAAGCGGAATCGACCAGCTTTCGTAGAGGCCCGCAAGGCACAGGAACACGACGACGAGCGAGATCGCATAGAGCACCGTGGCTTGCGAGCCGGCCTGCTTCTCCTGATACGACTGGCCTGTCCATTCCACGGCGAAGCCGGGCGGCAGTTTGCGCGCGAGCCGTTCGACCGCGTTCATGGCCTCGCCGGTGCTCACGCCGGGCCGCGTGGCGGCCGACATGCCCGCGGCGAGCTGCCGGTTGTAGCGCTCGATCTGCGGCGGCCCGAACGTCCAGTGACTCGTTGCGAACGACGAGAAGGGCACCATCGTCGAGTCGTAGCCTGTCGTGCTCGTGGTGGTGCCCGAAGACGATGAAGACGATGAAGACGACGAACTCGACGCACTGCCGCTTGCCTTCACATACCAGTCGCCAAGGTCGGCAGGCATCATGCGATACGGCGCATCCGACTGCACGTAGACTTTCTGCACGCGCCCCGTGTCGATGTAGTTGTTCACGTAGGACGAACCGAACGCGGTCTGCAGCGTGTCGTTGACGTCGGAGATGGAAAGCCCCAGCGCGTTGGCTTTTTCGCGGTCGATATCCACCTGCAACTGCGGCGTGTCTTCCAGGCCGGACGGGCGCACCATCGCGAGCGTCGGTTCCTTCGACGCCATGCCGAGAAACTGGTTGCGTACCGCGAGCAGCTTGTCGTGGCCCGCGCCGCCGCGATCTTCTATCTCGAAGTCGAGACCGCTTTGCGTACCCAGTTCCTGAATGGCGGGCGGATTCAGCACGAAGATCCGCGCGTCGCGATTACCGGCGAAATGCTGGTTGGCGCGCGCGATGATGGCCGGCGCGCTGTCGCGCGAACCGCGCACGCTCCAGTCCTTCAGCGTCACGAACGCGATGGCGTTGTTCTGCCCCTGGCCGTTGAAGCTGAAGCCGTTGATGGCGATGACCTGCTTGACGCCCGGCTCGTCTTTCAGCACGTACTGCTCCACGGCCTCCACCGTCTTCAGCGTACGCGAGGCCGGCGTGCCCGCGGGCGCGCTGATCGACACGATGAAGTAGCCCTGGTCTTCGTCGGGCAGGAACGAGGAGGGCAACGTGACGTAGAGCAACGCCACGACGCCGGCGATCGCGCCGTAGAGAAGCATGTAACGCGCGGGCCGCGCGACCACGCGTGCGAGCGAGGAACTGTAGCCTGCATTGCTCTTGGCGAACCACCGGTTGAACCAGCCGAAGAAGCCGCGCTTGTCGTGGTGCTCCACGTCGGCGCGCTTGAGCAGCGTGGCGCACAGCGCCGGCGTGAGCGTGAGCGCGAGCATGACCGACAGCAGCATCGCCGAGACGATGGTGATGGAGAGCTGCCGGTAGATCGCGCCCGTGGAGCCCGCGAAGAACGCCATCGGAATGAAGACGGCGGTGAGCACGGTGGTCACGCCGACCAGCGCGCCGGTAATCTGCCCCATTGCCTTGTGGGTGGCTTCCTTCGGGCCGAGCTTCTCCTCGCTCATGATGCGCTCGACGTTTTCCACCACCACGATGGCGTCGTCCACGAGCAGGCCGATGGCGAGCACCATCGCGAACATCGAGAGCACGTTGATCGAAAAACCGATCATCGACATCACACCGAACGTGCCGAGCAACGCAACGGGTACCACGATGGTCGGAATCAGCGTGGCGCGCACGTTCTGCAGGAACAGGTACATCACGAGGAAGACCAGTACGACCGCTTCGAACAGCGTCTTCACGACCTCTTCGATCGAGATGCGAACGAACGGCGTGGTGTCGTACGGGTAACTGATCGCGACGTCCTGCGGCAATTGCAGCTGGATTTCGGCGAGCTTCGCGCGCACCGCGTTGGCGGCGTCCAGCGCGTTGGCGCCCGTGGCGAGCTTGATGGCGAGCGCGGATGCCGGTTTGCCGTTCAGACGCGACGAGGTGTCGTAGCTGTCGCCGCCCACCTCCACGCGCGCCACGTCCTTCAGCAGCACGCGCGAGCCGTCGCCGTTCACGCGCAGCAGGATGTTGGCGAACTGGTCGGCGGTCGTCAGCAGACTCGACGAGCGGATGGTCGCGTTGATCGCCTGCGAATCGGTGGCCGGCGAGCCGCCTACCTGCCCCGTGGAAAGCTCGACGTTCTGGTTCGTGATGGCCGTGGTCACGTCGGACGGCGTGAGTCCGAAGCCGTGCAGCTTCACCGGGTCGAGCCAGATGCGCATGGCGTGCTGCGCGCCGAACAGCGTCACGTCGCCCACGCCGTTCAACTGCGCGAGCGGATCTTCGATCCGGGTCGCGATGATGTTGCCGAGATCCACCGAATTCCAGGTGCCGCCCGGCGACGAGAGCGCGACGATCGTGAGGAAGTTCGTCGACGCCTTCGCGACCTGCACACCTTGCTCCTGCACCGTTTGGGGCAGGGTAGGCGTGGCCTGCGTCACCTTGTTCTGCACCTGCACCTGCGCGATGTCGGGATTCGTTCCGGGATTGAACGTCAGCGTGATGGTCGCCTGCCCGGCGGAACTGCTCGTGGACGACATGTACAGCACGTTGTCGATGCCGCTCAGCTTCTGCTCGATCACCTGGGTCACGGTTGCGGCGACGGTGTCGGCGGAGGCGCCGGGGTAAGTGGCCGTCACCTGCACCGAAGGCGGCGCGATGGTGGGGTACTGCGCGACGGGAAGACTCGTGACCGCCGCCGCGCCCACCAGCATGATGACGATGGCCATGACCCACGCGAGAATGGGACGCTTGATGAAGAACTCTGCCATGCCGTTCTCCGCCTAGCGTTGTGCCGACACGGTCGAGGCCGTGTCTGTCGCGGATGCCGTGGATGCCGCGTTCGCCTGCGTCTGCGGCGTATCGGCCGCCACCTTGACCGGCGCGCCCGCATGCACGCCCTGCAGGCCGCTCACGATCACGCGGTCGCCGGTGTGCAGGCCTGAGGTCACGATCCATTGGTCGCGGAATGCGTTGTCGGCCGTGACTTGCACCTGCTGCGCGTTGCCGGCCGCATCCACGACGTAGACGCTCGCCTTGCCGTCCGACGCGCGTGTCACGGCCATCTGCGGCACGAGTATCGCGTTGTCGTTCTCGCCTTCTTGCAGGCGGGCGCGCACGAACATGCCGGGCAGCAATTCGCGTTCGGGGTTCGGGAACGTGCTGCGCAGCGTGACCGAACCCGTGGTGGCGTCCACCGTGACGCCGGAGAACTGCAGCGCGCCGGGGCGGGCGTATTCGGTGCCGTCTTCCATCACGAGCGTGACGGCGGCGCTGTCGCTGCCCGTCTTCTTCAGGCGCCCGGAAGCGAAGGCCTTGCGAAGCCTCAGCCATTCCGTGCTGGGGCGCGTGACGTCGAGATACATCTGGTCGAACGCCTGGATGGTGGCGAGCGCGGTGGTCTGGCTCGAGGTGACGAGCGCGCCTTCCGTCACGGTCGATGCGCCGATGCGTCCGGAAATCGGCGCACGCACGCGCGTGTATTCGAGGTTCACGCGCGCGGATTCGAGCGCTGCCTCGTCGGCCGTGACGCTCGCGGCGTCTTCGCGAACCGCAGCGACGGCATCGTCGTAGTCTTGCTTGCTCACGGCATTGATCTTCACGAGTTCGGTGTAGCGGTCCGCTTTCGTCTTCGCCGAGGCCAGCGTGGCGCGGGCGTTTTCCAGCGTGCCGCGCGCCTGGTCGTAGGCAGCCCGGTAGGTGGCCGGATCGATCTGATAGAGCACCTGGCCGGCCTTCACGTCGCTGCCTTCCACGAACAGGCGCTTGAGGATGATGCCGCTCACCTGCGGTCGCACGTCGGAGACCTTCTGCGAGGAAAGGCGGCCGGAGAGTTCGGTGGTTTCGACGATGTGCTGCGGCGCGAGGGAGAGCACGCCCACCTGTGCGGTCTGCGCGGCGGAGCCGCCGGGCGGTGCGCCGCTCTGCCTGTTGCAGCCGGCGGTTCCGACTATCGCGAGTATCGAGAGTGCGGCAAACAGCTGGCGCGGCCTGTACGTCATGGGGTGGTGCGCATGGTTCGGGAGAATTGGCGTCTTCATCTTTGGCCTGTTTGGACATCGCGATGTCGCGCGATGCGAGAACGGGACGGCACCGGACGCTTCAGGGGTACCTCAGCGGTACCGGTGCTGGACAAGGCGTAACGCTACCGATCGCGCATTTTTTTGTGCTTACGGAAACTTACTGTCCGGTGACGCGACCGGACAGGGAAAAGAGAATCGGGCGTTCGGCGTACGAAATACCGTTGCGGCCCGGCGCTTGTGCCGGTTCCGTTAGCGATCGCAAATCACAGTAATATTCGGAAAGCCAGTCAGTGCGTATCCGGGCTACCATCATTCCGTCCTCACGCCGCCCTGAATACCTGAAATGCACCCACCTTCCATCCCCGACTCCGCGCCGCAAGTCCTGCTCGTCGACGACGATGCGGAACTGCGCGACCTGCTGCGCAAGTTCTTCCAGCAGCGCGGCATCGAGTTCTCCGTTCTGCACGACGCAGCGAATCTCGCGCGGCGGCTGGAGCGCGAGCGGCCGGCCATCATCGTGCTGGACCTCATGATGCCGGGCGTGGATGGCCTCACCGCGCTCAAGCAACTGCGCGCGAGCGGCGACACGATCCCCGTCATCATGCTGACCGCGCGCGCCGAAGGCGTGGACCGTGTGCTCGGGCTCGAACTCGGGGCGGACGACTATCTGGGCAAGCCGTTCATGCCGCAGGAACTGCTCGCGCGCATCCATGCAGTGCTGCGCCGCCACGGACCACCGCGAACCGCTGCGGCGCGGGAGATGCGCGCCCCGTGCCGGTTCGGCCGCTTCGAACTGGATTTCTCGACGCGCACGCTGCTGTGCGACGGCACACCCGTGAAGCTCACTGGCGGCGAGTACGCGCTGCTCGAGGTGCTGGCGTCGCACCCCATGGAAACGCTTTCGCGTACGCGGCTCATCGAACTGCTCCATGGTCCCGATGCCGAAGTGACCGAGCGCGGCATCGACGTGCCGGTATGGCGCCTGCGCCGCCTGATCGAGGACGACCCGTCCAATCCCCGGCGGCTGCAAACCGTGCGCGGGATCGGCTACATGTTCATTCCGGACAACCCGGCCGATGAAGAATCCACTTGATACGATGTTCGGCCGGCTCGTCATCACCACGGTGGGCCTGCTGGTGCTGGTTCATCTTACGTCGCTGCTGTTGATCGAGCGAACGCGCGCGAGCCTCGCCGCCTTCCATATTTCGCGCGTCGTGGAGGCTGCCGCCAGCATGGACGGGCAGGACGGCCGGGGCGAGCGGTCCGTGACGGACACCCTCGGTATTGCGTTCGTGGACCTGAAGCAACTGCCGGCCGCCGACGCGCAGCGCTTTCGCGGCTACACGAACGGGCCCATCGAACGGCAATTGCGGCACGTGCTGCCGCCGGGCACCCGCGTGGCAATGGACGACGACGGCACGCTGCGCGTGCTTCGAGCAGGCAGCACACGTGGCATCGTGCTGCCGCGAGCCGAGGTGCCGATGAGCCGTTTCACCGGGGCGCTGGCGTTGACGCTAGTGTTCGCCATCGGGGTTGCCGTCGTGCTTGCCTGGCAACTGAATCGCCCCATTCGCGATCTTGCCGCCGCCGCGCGCGAATATCGCACACGCCATCACCTGAACCCCGTGCGCAAGCGCGGGCCGCGCGAACTGCGCGAGCTGATCGGCGACTTTAACGACATGGCGGGTGAACTGGCCGTGGCCGAGCGCGAGCGCGCCGTGATGCTGGCGAGTATCGCGCACGACCTGCGCACACCGATCACACGCATGCAGGTGCGGGCAGACCTGCTGACCGATCGTGGCGATCGCGAGGGTTTTTTGCGCGATACCGAGTCGATGTCGCGTGTCATCACGCAGTTTCTCGACTTTGCGCGCGAGATCCCCGAAGGTTCGCCGCAGATCAGCGTGGACACGCATTGCCGTCGCGATTACACCGACGCGCCGAGTCCGAACGGCGAAGCGCATCGAGATGCGCTCGTCACGCTCGATCTTCACGCGGGGCCCGGCTTCATGCTGCCCGCGGTCGATATCGACCGCACGCTCTCGAACCTCATCGAAAATGCGCTGACCTACGGCGAGCCGCCCGTGGAGATTGCCACGCGCTCGCATGGCGAGCACTACGAACTCGTGGTGCGGGACCACGGACCCGGCATATCCGAGCCCGATCTCGACCGCGTGCTGCGTCCGTTTGTCCGGCTCGATCCCGCTCGCGGCGGCACCTCGCACAGCGGCTTGGGCCTGGCCATCGTTCACCGCCTCGTTCGCCATCACGGCGGCACGCTGCGGATTTCCAACGCGGCCGACGGCGGGCTTGTCATAGCGATGAGGTTTCCGAAGCGCAGCGCGTAATGAAGTGCCGCACGCGGTGTCGACACTCATTTGCGTGCGCGCGAAGGTTGGCAACGCGACACGGATAGCCACGCTCGCCAACGTAACGAGCCCGAAAGTATTCCGAGGCCGATCCTGCCGCCGCCAAGTTGACGTTGCCGACGTCGCGTGTGGCGCCGCGCCAGTCAGCGGTTCACGACCGAATACACGAGCGTGCCGGAGAACATCAACAACACGAGCGACGCGCCGCGCAGCAGCGTCGACGTGCGGGCGGCCCACGCGCGTTGCGAAGTGAGGAGCCCACCAAGAGACGACCAGCCCACGCCGATCGGTGCGAGCACGACCAGAAATACGACGAGCGCCCACGCGAAATAGTGCGCGGACCTGAACGCCTCCAGCGGAAACAGCGTGCTCGAGAACAGCAGCGCCTTCGGGTTCATCATCGTCGCGACGAACACGTCGCGAAAGCGCACCGGCGCGACCGATACGTCCTGCAGCACGCGGCTATGCGTCCACATCCTGAGCGCGAGGAAAAAGATGTAGACGGAACTCGCGAGCTTGACCACGTCGTAAAGCCAGGGCCGGCCGGCAGCGAACGTGGACAGAAAGAATCCCCATACGGCAATCGCGATCGCATAGCCGAGCGCCTCGGCGACGACCAGCGGCCACGTGCCGCGCAGGCCGACCTTCAATCCGGACGACAGCAGCAGCGTATTGGTCGGCCCCGGCACGATCAGCACCAGCGAGACGTACATCGACATCTTCAGCAACGCTTCCTGGATGGGCACGCGGCCTCCTCGATTCGTCAGTGTCGCGGTTCGCGTCCGGCCGAAGCGGCGCGCCGCTGAAATAGCGGTTGATCTTCATGCACAGATCGTTCGATCTGCGCTTCCGTGAACTTGCCCGTCTTCATCGCATGGCCGTGGTGTTCGCTCGGGCACATGATGACGAATTTCTCCGCTGGCGAGTCGGATTATTTTTGGGTCGAGATCACGATCGTCGAAATGCGAAAAGGTCGGCAGCTTTGTATTTGAAGTGGTGAATTCTTTGTTTCTTTCATGTGAATTCAGTCTGTCATTCCGCATCTTTTTTTAAGAAAGGATTATTGAGTCCTGCACGCCAAATGAAAAAATGAATTTTGTTGTTTCGAAAAAATTGAATCGACCGTTGTGAGGTATTTAGTCGATATTTTTCGGTATTTAGAATTTCTCTGAGCAGCCGGGGATTGATATGAAATTTTTCGAGATGCGCCATCATGAACGCTGCTATTGTGTGTCGGACAGTCAAGCGCACGGTACAGCGATCCTGGAAACAATTAGATAGACTGAATTTGTAAATGCACTAATAGCAGTCACCGTATCGTAAATTCAATTTGTCGAAGCGGAATCCATTCCGCGGTGTGCCGCCGCGTGCGATGGAGGCTTCGCGTTGTCGCCTGACTTCGCTGCGATTCACTACGCCTTTTCGGTGTCATTTGTCGTGATGGACCGGGCGCGTCATTACGCGCTACCGGATGATTTGCCGGTTCAATTCGACAAGGTGGCACTATCCATTCAGGTTTCAAGTCCTATGGGAAGCGTGTCATGACTCACCCGATCAAGAATATCGTCATCGTGGGCGGCGGCACGGCGGGCTGGATGTCCGCCTCGTACCTCGTCCGGGCGCTCCAGCACCACGCGAACATCACGCTCGTCGAATCCGCGGCGATCCCCCGCATCGGCGTGGGCGAGGCGACCATCCCGAGTTTGCAGAAGGTGTTCTTCGACTTCCTCGGGATACCGGAGCGCGAGTGGATGCCCCAGGTGAACGGCGCGTTCAAATCCGCGATCAGGTTCGTGAACTGGCGGAAGTCTCCCGATGGTTCGCGCGGCGATCACTTTTACCATTTGTTCGGCAACGTGCCGAACTGCGACGGCGTGCCGCTGACCCACTACTGGCTGCGCAAGCGCGAACAGGGCTTCCAGCAGCCGATGGAATACGCGTGCTACCCGCAGACCGAGGCGCTCGACGCCAAGCTGGCGCCGTGCCTGGCCGACGGCACCCGCCAGATGTCCCATGCGTGGCACTTCGACGCGCACCTGGTGGCCGACTTCCTGAAGCGCTGGGCCACCGAACGCGGGGTGAAGCGCATCGTCGACGAGGTCGAGCAGGTTCACCTGAACGATCGCGGCTACATCTCCAGCCTGTCCACCAAGGAAGGGCGCACGCTGGAAGCGGACCTGTTCATCGACTGCTCCGGCATGCGCGGGCTCCTGATCAACCAGGCGCTGAAGGAGCCCTTCATCGACATGTCCGACTACCTGCTGTGCGACAGCGCGGTCGCCAGCGCCGTGCCCGCCGACGACGCGCGCGACGGGATCGAGCCGTACACGTCGGCGATCGCGATGAACTCGGGGTGGACCTGGAAGATCCCGATGCTGGGCCGGTTCGGCAGCGGCTATGTGTTCTCGAGCAAGTTCACGTCGCGCGATCAGGCCACCGCCGACTTCCTCGACCTTTGGGGGCTCTCTGACAAGCAGCCGCTCAACCAGATCAAGTTCCGGGTCGGGCGCAACAGGCGCGCGTGGGTCAACAACTGCGTCGCGATCGGGCTGTCGTCGTGTTTTCTGGAGCCGCTGGAATCGACGGGCATCTACTTCATCTACGCGGCGCTTTACCAGCTCGTGAAGCACTTCCCCGATACGTCGTTCGACCCGCGGTTGGCCGACGCATTCAACGCCGAAATCGTCTACATGTTCGACGACTGCCGGGATTTCGTGCAGGCGCACTATTTCACCACGTCCCGCGACGACACCGCGTTCTGGCGCGCGAACCGGCACGACCTGCGGCTGTCGGACGCGATCAAGGAGAAGGTCGAACGCTACAAGGCGGGGCTGCCGCTGACCACCACGTCGTTCGACGATTCCACGTACTACGACACCTTCGACTACGAATTCAAGAACTTCTGGCTGAACGGAAACTACTACTGCATTTTTGCCGGCCTGGGGCTGCTGCCCGACCAGTCGCTGCCGCTCTTGCGGCACCGGCCGGAGTCGGTCGACAAGGCCGACGCGATGTTCGCGCGGATCCGGCGCGAGGCCGAGCGTCTGCGAGCGACCCTGCCGACGAACTACGATTACCTGCGCTCGCTGCGCGCGGGCGATGCGGGACTGTCCCGCAGCCAGCCCGGGCCGACGCTCGCGACGCCGGAGATCCTGTAGTGGACCGCGCCCCGGACCGGGTGCGCGCGATCGCGGCCACGCACGCTGCCGTGGCGGCCTGCGACCCGCTGCAGGCGCGCGCGCTCGTCCTGCGTCTGCCGGGCCTGAACCGTCGACAGGACGTGCCCGGCATCGTCGCGCTGTTGCGCGAGTTCCTCCCGGCGCGCGGCGTGCCCTCGGGCTGGGGCTTCGTCGAAGCCGCCGCCGCGATGCGGGACATCGGTTTTTTCCTGGGATCGCTCAAGCGGCACGGACACGAGCCCGTGGATGCGGTGCCCGGGCTCGAGCCGGTGCTGCTCGACCTGGCGCGCGCGACCGACCTGCCGCCGCGCGAGACGCTGCTGCACGTGACGGTCTGGAACCCCGCGGCGGCCGACGCGCAGCGCAGCTACACCGGGCTGCGCGACGAAGCGCACCTGCTCGAGAGCGTGCGCATCTCGATGGCGGCGCTCGAGGCGGCCATCGCGTTGACCGTCGAGCTGACCGACGTGCCGCTGCGCTCACCCGCGTTCGCGCAAGGATGCGACGCGCTGGCGGACTATCTGCAAAAAATGGTCGACTCGATCGTCTATGCGTATCGCTTCATCTCGGTGCAGGTATTCTACGACGAGCTTCGTCCGTACTACGAACCGATTCGAGTCGACGGCCAAAGCTACCTCGGCCCCGGTGCCGTGGAAATGCCCCTCTTCGTGCTGGAGCACGTGCTGTGGGGCGCGCAATCGGACCACCAGGGTTATCGGGAATTCAAGGAGACGTACCTGCCCTACGTGCTTCCCGCGTTCAGGGCGATCTACGCGCGGTTCGCCGGGCGGCCGGCGCTCGTCGACCGCGTGCTCGGCGAAGCGCAAGCGGCCCGTGCGCGGGGCGAGCCGGTCGAGGCCGGGTTGGCGGCCCTCGACCGCGTATTCGAGGTTCTGCTGCGCTTTCGCGCGCCGCACGGCAAATTGGCCGAGCGTGCATACGAAGTCGGGCGAAGCGGCCCTACGATCGGCAGCGGCGGGTACGCGCCCAGCATGCTCGGCGATCTGCTCACGCTCACCCGCGCGGCACGGTCACGCGTTCGCGCCGCGCTCGACGCGCGCTAACGGCGCGACGCGGGTGGCGGCCATGTGTTCCATCTCACCAGGAGAGTTTGCCCCATGACTCAGCAGAGCCCCGCGAACGGGCGCGACAACAACCACTACGACGTGATCATCCTCGGCTCGGGCATGTCGGGCACGCAGATGGGGGCCATCCTGGCCAAGCAACGGTTTCGCGTGTTGATCATCGAGGAATCGTCGCATCCGCGCTTCACGATCGGCGAATCGTCGATCCCCGAGACGTCGCTGATGAACCGCATCATCGCCGATCGCTACGGCATTCCGGAGCTCGACCACATCACGTCGTTCTATGCGACGCAGCGTTACGTCGCGTCGAGCACGGGCATCAAGCGCAACTTCGGCTTCGTGTTCCATAAGCCCGGCGAGGAGCACGACCCGAAGGAGTTCACGCAATGCGTGATTCCCGAGCTGCCGTGGGGGCCGGAGAGCCACTATTACCGGCAGGACGTCGACGCGTACCTGTTGCAAGCCGCCATCAAGTACGGCTGCACGGTTCGCCAGAAGACGAGCGTGACCGAATACCATGCCGACCAGGACGGCGTCGCGGTGGCCACCGCCCAGGGCGAACGCTTCACCGGCCGGTACATGATCGACTGCGGCGGCCCGCGCGCGCCACTCGCGACCAAGTTCGGGCTGCGCGAAGAGCCGTGCCGCTTCAAGACGCACTCGCGCAGCCTCTACACGCACATGCTCGGGGTCAAGCCGTTCGACGACATCTTCAAGGTCAAGGGGCAGCGCTGGCGTTGGCACGAGGGAACCTTGCACCACATGTTCGAGGGCGGCTGGCTCTGGGTGATTCCGTTCAACAACCATCCGCGGTCGACCAACAACCTGGTGAGTGTCGGCCTGCAGCTCGACCCGCGTATCTACCCGAAAACGGACATCCCCGCGCAGCAGGAATTCAACGAATTCCTCGCACGGTTCCCGAGCATCGCGGCGCAGTTCCGGGATGCCGTGCCGGTGCGCGACTGGGTCAAGACCGACCGTCTGCAGTTCTCGTCGCGCGCGTGCGTCGGCGACCGCTACTGCCTGATGCTGCACGCGAACGGGTTCATCGATCCGCTGTTCTCCCGTGGGCTCGAGAACACCGCGGTGACGATCCACGCGCTCGCGGCGCGCCTGATCAAGGCGCTGCGCGACGACGACTTCTCCCCCGAACGCTTCGAGTACATCGAGCGCTTGCAGCAGAAGCTGCTGGACCACAACGACGACTTCGTCAGCTGCTGCTATACGGCGTTCTCGGACTTCCGCCTGTGGGACGCGTTCCACAGGCTGTGGGCGGTCGGCACGATCCTCGGGCAGTTCCGGCTCGTGCAAGCGCATGCGAGGTTCCGCGCGTCGCGCGACGAGCGCGCCCTCGATCATCTCGACGACGATCCGCCGTACCTCGGGTATCTGTGCGCGGACATGGAGGGGTACTACCAGTTGTTCAACGACGCCAAGGCCGAGGTCGAGGCCGTGAGCGCCGGGCTCAAGCCGGCCGGGGAGGCCGCGGCGCGGATTCACGCCCTCATCGACGAACGCGAATTCGCGAAGCCGATGTTCGGATTCGGGTATTGCATCACCGGCGCCAAACCGCAGCTCAACAACTCGAAGTACAGCCTGCTGCCGGCGATGAAGCTGCTGCACTGGACGCAGACCAGCGCGCCGGCGGAGGTGAAGCGGTACTTCGACTACAACCCGATGTTCGCGCTGCTCAGGGCGTACGTCACGACCCGCATCGGCCTGGCGCTGAAGTAGTCGACCGACCCCGGAATGAAAATGATAGACGACGTTCAATTGAATCAAGTGCGTGCCAGCGAGCATCCGTCGGCGGCGTATGACGCGACCACGCGCGTGGCCGCGAGCTGGTACGTCGCGATGCGTTCGGACGACCTCAAGGACAAGCCGACCGCGTTGACGCTCTTCGGCCGCCCGTGCGTCGCGTGGCGCGGCACGACGGGCCGCGCCGTGGTGATGGACCGCCACTGCGCGCATCTTGGCGCGAACCTGGCCGACGGGCAGATCAAGGATGGGTGCATCCAGTGCCCGTTTCACCACTGGCGGTACGACGAGCACGGCCAGTGCGTGCACATACCCGGCCACAGCGCGGCGGTGCACCGGCTGGAGCCGGTGCCGCGCGGGGCGCGCCAGCCGACGTGGGTCACCGTGGAGCGGTACGGCTACGTGTGGGTCTGGTACGGCTCCCCGCAGCCGCTGCACCCGCTGCCCGAGATCGCCGCGGCCGACGTCGACAACGGCGACTTCATGCATCTGCACTTCGCGTTCGAGACGACGACGGCGGTGTTGCGGATCGTCGAGAACTTCTACGACGCGCAGCACGCGACCCCCGTCCACGCGCTCCCGGTCTCGGCCTTCGAGCTCAAGCTCTTCGACGATTGGCGCGAGTGGCCGGAGGTCGAGTCGCTGGCGCGGGCGAGCGCGTGGTTCGGCGCCGGGATCGACTTCACCGTAAACCGGTACTTCGGGCCCCTCGGCATGCTGTCGCGCGCGCTGGGCCTGAACATGTCGCAGATGAACCTGCACTTCGACGGCTACCCCGGCGGGTGCGTGATGACCGTCGCGCTGGACGGCGACGTCAAGTACAAGCTGCTCCAGTGCGTGACGCCGGTGAGCGACGGCAAGAACGTCATGCACATGCTGATCTCGATCAGGAAGGTGGGCGGCGTCCTGCGGCGCGCGACCGACTACGTGCTGTTCGGACTCCAGACGAGGCAGGCCGCGGGGTACGACGTCAAGATCTGGAACGGGATGAAGCCGGACGGCGGCGGCGCGTACAGCAAGTACGACAAGATCGTGCTCAAGTACCGCGCGTTCTACCGGGGATGGGTCGACCGCGTCGGCTCGAGCGAGCGGTAACGCGTGAGTTGGCGGCGCTGGCCGGCTGGTGTCGGTCGCGCCGTTTCGTCCGGCGCTCGCGAACCGCGGCGCACTGAGCAACCGCGTGTCGCCTTCATCACGTCCGACGTAATATTTTTCGCAGCAACCGATAAAAAGATAATACGCCCTTGATCGTTTGCGAGGACGGAGAGTCACCCGATGCGGCTGCGTGTCGGGGCAAGCCGACCGATATGGCCGGCCATCTTGCGAAATGTCTCTTCCGGCGGGGAGTGCGTACATTACAGTAAGGTTGCTTGCGTGCCGACATAACGAACAACAACACACGGGGGGAAGCAAGCATGGGCTCCATGACAGTCGGCAGGAAGCTGGGCGCAGCATTCGGTATCGTCGTACTCATATCGTTGATCGGCAGCGCGATCTCGATCGTCAATTTCCTGAAGCTGAATCAGGCGAATGGCTGGAACGTTCATAGTTACCAGGTGCTGCGAGCGAACGACGACATGCTGACCAGCATGGTCAACATGGAGACGGGGGTGCGCGGCTACGTGGCCTCGGGGGATGACCGGTTTCTGGAGCCCTATAAGGCCGGCCTCAAGCAGTTCGCCACGTCGTTCGATGTCGTGCGCAGCCTTACTGCGGACAATGCAACGCAACAGCGTCGTCTCGAGACACTGCGCGACATGCATCGGAAGGTCGCGGAGATCGACGACAAGCTGATCGCCATGCGGCGTGACGTCAATGCCGGTGCGCAGCCTGCCAACGTGCTGATCGACTACTTCAAGCAGGGCGACGACAAGCAGTTCATGGATCGCTATCGAGCCGTGGCCAACGAACTGAACGAGGCCGAGCAGTCGCTGCTCGATCAGCGTTCAGGGGACGTGGCGAGCTTGACCGCGTTGACCAAGTTGACGCTCGCGGCAGCAGGCGTCATCACCGTCATCCTGTCGATCGTGCTCGGAACCGTCATCACGCGCGGCATCATGCGGTCGCTCGGCGGCGAGCCCGCCGACGCCGCGATCGTGGCCGAGCGTATTGCCGAAGGCAATCTCGAAGCACCCGTGCCGGTCGCGCCGAACGATCGCGGCAGCCTGATGGCGTCGCTCGAATCGATGCGGCGGCAACTGAGCGGCATCGTGTCGGAAATTCAGTCGACCGCGGAATCGATCACGACTTCGGCCGGCGAAATCGCGCAGGGGAATCTGGATCTTTCGCAGCGAACGGAAGAGCAGGCGGCTTCGCTCGAGGAAACGGCGGCCAGCATGGAGCAGTTGACCGCGACGGTTCGTCAGAATACGGAAAACGCCAGGCAGGCGAATGCGCTTGCGGGCAGTGCCTGCGAGGTCGCGATGCGCGGTGGCGAAGTGGTGAACCAGGTGGTCGACTCCATGCGCGCGATTTCGAGCAGTTCGGGCAAAGTGGCCGAAATCATTGCCGTGATCGAAGGGATTGCGTTCCAGACGAACATCCTCGCGCTGAACGCGGCAGTCGAGGCCGCGCGTGCGGGCGAGCAGGGGCGCGGATTTGCGGTGGTGGCCGGCGAAGTGCGCACGTTGGCGCAACGCAGCGCGAACGCGGCCAAGGAAGTCAAGGACCTCATCACGGGTTCGGTGGAGAGCGTGGCGCAAGGGTCGCAGCAGGTCGAACGCGCGGGCACGACCATGTCGGATATCGTGCTGTCCGTGCGGCGAGTGACCGACATCATGAGTGAAATCGCATCGGCGTCGGGCGAACAGGGAACGGGCATCGAGCAGGTCAACGTCGCCGTGGGCCAGATGGACTCGGTCACGCAGCAGAACGCGGCGCTCGTGGAGCAGGCATCGGCGGCCGCGCAGGCGATGGCGCAGCAGGCAACCACGCTGCGCGAGGCGGTCGGGGTATTCAGGATCGGTCGCGCGCTCGCGCACTGACGGGCTCGGTTTCGGTGCTTCGCCGGAAGCCGACGCGAGCGGGCGCCGAGCCGCTCGTGCGGCGATGCTTTCGTCGATCGAAGCAGTTTGCCGCAGGATGTTCAGGGAAAGGCAGGGCGACGGTATCGAGGTTGCGGGTGACGACGACGTCATGCACGCATGTCGTTTCGCCGCGCTTCAAGCGCGGATGAATGTTGTCGCAAGCACTCTACAGATTGCCGGCAACGCGGCAGCAGGAGTGTCAACGCGCCCGGACACGCGCGTCCGGAAATCCGACGCTATCCGATGTCGAGGCTCGCCATGCGCGTATACGGAGACCGGCGGCTCATGCCGAGCCGCTTCGCCGCTTCCGCGCGATTGTCGCCGGTGCGTTCCGGCGTGCACAGGAGACGGCCCGCCCGTCTCAGCCGCTATATGGCGATCTGCGTCGAAGAAAAAACCTGTTTGAGCACCATGAAAGTCCGGATCTGACGCACGCCGGGCAGATAAAGCAGTTGCTCGGCATGGAGCCGGTTGAAGCTTTCGCTGTCGCGCGTGCGCAGCATCATGAAGTAGTCGAACTCGCCGGTCACCACGTGGCATTCCATGCAGCCGGATACGTTCTGCGCCGCCTTTTCAAACGCGGCAAAGGATTCGGGGGTCGATCGATCCAGCACGACCCCGATGATCACGACCATGCCCGCGTCGAGGGCCGGCGCGTTGAGCAACGCGACGATTCCTCGGATCAAACCCAGGCTCTTGAGCCGTTCGACGCGGCGCAAACAGGCCGGCGCACTCAAATTCACCTTCGCGGCCAGCGCGACGTTCGAGATCGACGCGTCCTTCTGAAGGGCGCGCAGGATCGCTTTGTCCGTACGGTCAAGTTCGACGTGGCTCGCGTCAGCCGCGCGCGATTTGTCGAGCAATTTTGTTGTCGATTTCATCGATTCGGAAAAATTTGCGTTCGTGGAGGTGGGGAAAATTGTATTTCAAAGCACGGAGGAGCGAATATGTTTGCAACCACGTTTCGAGGGTATTTCACTAGAATTTCTTCGTGCCCGGTCGCCCTGACGACAGGCGTCCGAACCCACCGCCCACCTTTCGGAGAACCTCCGTGAACCTCGATCGCTTTCCCCGCCACAAGCTGACCTTCGGACCCACCCCCATTCATGAGTTGCCGCGCCTCAGCAAGGAACTGGGCGGCAAAGTGCATCTCTATGCAAAACGCGAAGACTGCAACAGCGGCCTCGCGTTCGGCGGCAACAAGACCCGCAAGCTCGAGTACATCGTGCCGGACGTGCTGGCGAGCGGCGCCGACACGCTGGTATCGATTGGCGGCATCCAGTCGAACCAGACACGTCAGGTCGCGGCAGTCGCGGCTCATCTTGGCCTGAAATGCGTGCTGGTTCAAGAAAACTGGGTCAACTACTCGGACGCGGTGTATGACCGCGTCGGCAACATTCAGATGTCCCGCATGATGGGCGCCGACGTTCGGCTGGTGAGCGACGGCTTCGATATCGGCATTCGCCCGAGCTGGGAACAGGCGCTGGAGAGCGTTCGCAACGCGGGCGGGAAGCCGTATCCGATCCCCGCCGGTTGTTCCGAGCATCGGCTGGGTGGCCTGGGGTTCGTCGGTTTCGCGGAGGAAGTGCGCGCCCAGGAAACTGAACTCGGATTCAAGTTCGACTACATCGTCGTGTGTTCGGTGACCGGAAGCACGCAGGCCGGCATGGTCGTCGGGTTCGCGGCGGATGGACGCGCGGATCGCGTGATCGGTATCGATGCGTCGGCCAAACCCGAGCAGACGCGCGAGCAGATTCTTCGCATCGCGCGCCAGACCGCCGACCTCGTGGAACTCGAGCGGCCGATCGAGGACGCGGACGTGGTGCTGGACACGCGCTACGGCGGCCCTGAATACGGCCTTCCGTCGGAAGGGACGCTCGAAGCGATTCGACTGTGCGCGAAGACCGAGGGGATGTTGACCGACCCGGTTTACGAAGGCAAGTCGATGCACGGGATGATCGACAGGGTGCGCCGGGGCGAGTTTCCGGAAGGGTCCCGGGTCTTGTATGCGCACCTCGGCGGCGTCCCCGCATTGAACGCCTACAGCTTCCTGTTCAAGAACGGTTGAGGGTGGGCCGCGTTCCGGCTGCAACTAGAGTCAGAGTCGGAACGCGCGTGCATATCGCCAATTCGGGGTGCCAAGTATGGACATGCAGAATCGACTTTCGACCAGCACGATGACGGATCCCGACCCGGAGGAACTCCGGGAATGGTGCGACGCGCTCGATGGCGTGTTGCATGCGTGGGGCGGCGATCAAGGCAACGCACGTGCACGCCATCTTCTCGATTCGTTGTTGGCGCATGCACAGGCCCGTCGCGTCGGGTGGCGGCCGCCGTTGGTCACGCCGTACGTCAATACCGTGGCGCCCGACGAGCAGCCGGCCTATCCGGGCGATCTGCACATCGAGCGGCGGATCGCGGCGTTGATACGGTGGAACGCGCTCGCGATGGTGGTCCGCGCGAACCGTGCGCAGGGGGAACTGGGCGGACACATTGCCAGCTATGCTTCCGCCGCGGATCTGTTCGAGGTCGGTTTCCAGCATTTTTTTCGCGGCCCGGATGCGGTGCACGGCGGCGATCTGGTGTTCTTCCAGGCACACTCTGCGCCGGGCGTCTACGCTCGCGCGTTTCTCGAGGGACGACTGTCGGAAGAATCGCTGTCCCATTATCGCCAGGAGATCGTGGCGGAGGCGCGCGGCATCCGGGGATTGAGTTCCTATCCTCATCCCTTCTTGATGCCGGACTTCTGGCAGTTCCCAACCGGATCGATGGGGCTCGGGCCGCTCAACGCCATTTATCAGGCGCGGTTCATGCGGTACATGGAAAATCGCGGCTTGAAGGTGCACGGCGAGCGTCGCGTGTGGGGTTTTTTCGGCGATGGAGAAATGGACGAGCCCGAGTCGATCGCCGCGTTGACACTCGCGGCTCGCGAGCGGCTCGACAACTGCATATTCGTGATCAACTGCAATCTCCAGCGACTGGATGGGCCGGTTCGCGGCAACGGCCGGGTCATCGACGAGCTCGAGGCGTTGTTCGCCGGCGCCGGATGGAACGTCATCAAATGCATCTGGGGCTCCGAGTGGGATGCGTTGCTCGGCCGCGATCATGAGGGTGTGCTCGAACGCGCTTTCGCGAATACCGTCGATGGCGATTTTCAGACGTTGTCGGCTAATGACGGCGCATTCAATCGCGAGACGTTCTTCAGCCGGACGCCGGAACTGCGAGCGCTGGTGGATTCGTTGTCCGACGACGACATCGCGATGCTTCGGCGCGGCGGGCACGATCCCGTGAAAATCCATGCCGCCTTTGCCGCGGCGTCGGTCAGGAATGGTCGACCGTCGGTTGTGCTTGCCAAGACCATGAAGGGCTATGGCATGGGCACGATCGCGCAGGGGCGCATGACGACGCATCAGCAGAAAAAGCTGGAGCGGGACGACCTGATCGCATTTCGGGATCGATTCGCGCTGCCGCTTTCCGACGAAGCGGCAGCGGAAGCGCGGTTTTATCGGCCGCCGCACGATAGCGACGAGCTGCGGTACTTGCGGGAGCGTCGCGAGACGCTTGGCGGCTATCTGCCTCGGCGACGTGCGGCATCCGAGCGACTGGTGGTGCCCGAACTGGCGAGCGTCGCGGGCTTCTCCCTGAATGCGGACGGAAAGGTCATGAGTTCGACGACCGCCTTCGTCAGGCAACTCGGTGCGCTGCTCAAGGACGCCAACCTTGGCCCGCGATTGGTTCCGATCGTGGCGGACGAGGCCCGAACGTTTGGCATGGCGAATCTTTTTCGACAGGTCGGAATCTACGCGCCGTTCGGGCAGTTGTACGATCCGGAAGACAATTCGTCGATGCTCTCGTATCGTGAAGCGTCCGATGGGCAAATTCTCGAGGAAGGCATCACGGAGGCAGGGGCCATCTCGTCGTGGACGGCCGCTGCGACGAGCTACGCCGTGCACGGTGTTCCGATGATGCCGTTCTATATTTACTACAGCATGTTCGGGTTTCAGCGTATCGGCGATTTGATCTGGGCGGCGGCTGATCAGCGAGCCAGGGGGTTCCTCATTGGCGCCACGTCAGGTCGCACGACGCTCGGCGGGGAAGGATTGCAGCATCAGGATGGCTCGAGTCATCTGCTCGCGTCGACGATACCGACGTGTCGGGCGTACGATCCGTCGTTTGCCGGTGAGCTGGCGGTGTTGGTCGACTATGGGTTGCGGCGCATGCTGGTCGATGCGCACGACGAGTTCTATTACGTCACCGTCACTAATGAGAACGTCGCGCAACCTAGTATTGATGATGCGTCGCGTGAAGGGATCGTGAAAGGCATGTATCTGTTTCGACAGGGCGGCCGCTTTCAGAGGCGGGTTCAGTTGTTCGGCAGCGGCGCGATCATGGGGGAGGTGCTCAAGGCGGCGGACGAACTCGAACGGGTACATGGAGTGTCTGCCGACGTCTGGAGTGTTACCAGCTATGTCGAGCTGGGGCGCGATGGCGCGCAATGCGAGCGGGAATGGCGGCTTGGGTCTGGCGATATCGGGGAGGCGTGGATTGCTCGCCAGCTGAGTGCGACGGTTGGGCCGATTGTCGCTGCGTCCGACTACGTGAAAGCGCTTCCGGAAATGGTGCGTGCGTATATTCCCGAAGGGCGGCGGTATGTCACGCTCGGGACCGATGGGTTTGGTCGGAGTGATTCGCGGGCGCAGTTGCGGCGGTATTTTGAGGTGGACGCCCAAGCTGTCGTGCAGGCAAGCCTGCGGGCCTTGGAGGGGCAGGGGGCGGGGAATGAGGTTCGCGAGCAATCGGGTGCTTCTAATGTCGTCGGGTTGGTGGCGCACTAACGGTGGGATACCGGTTGAATATGTGCGTGGGTCGTTGTTTTAGGCGCGCTTCGTACGCTTGTCGTTGAACCTGTTTTGCTATCGGTCTATTAGTGTCGCCCCTGCGCGGGGCGGCGGTCACTTTTCTTTGTCTTCCAAAGAAAAGTAACCAAAAGAAAGGCGCGTCCTTGGGCGGACGGCAAAGGAGGTTCTGCTCAGGGGCGTGGTTTCTTTGTTGCCGCAGGTCGTGGGATTTGGGAATGGTGGTGACAACAGTTTTGCTATCGGTCTGCTAGCGTCGCCCCTGCGCGGGGCAGCGGTCACTTTTCTTTGTCTTCCAAAGAAAAGTAACCAAAAGAAAGGCGCGTCCTTGGGCGGACGGCAAAGGTGGTCCTGCTCAGGGGCGTGGTTTCTTTGTTGCCGCAGGTCGTGGGATTTGGGAATGGTGGTGACAACAGTTTTGCTATCGGTCTGCTAGCGTCGCCCCTGCGCGGGGCGGCGGTTACTTTTCTTTGTCTTCCAAAGAAAAGTAACCAAAAGAAAGGCACGTCCTTGGGCGGACGGCAAAGGTGGTTCTGCTCAGGGTCGTGGTTTCTTTGTTGCCCAGGTCGTGGTGTTCGGGACTGGTGTGACACCGGTACGAAGTCGCCACGTACCTAGTCGGTCGTATGCAATTGCTTCACCAATTCGCCAATGAAGTCGGTCAATACGGTCGACAACACTCTTCCGGTCAGGGTCTGGATCTGGACCGCACGCAACGACATGCCCGGATGATCGATCGGTATCGCTACCAGGCCGTCCGTCGCCAGACGCGCCTGCACCGTCAGGCGGCTCGTCAAGGACACGACCCCCGACATTCGAGTGAATGCATACAGGGTGCTCGAGTTGTTGCAGGTCAGGACGGGCTCGAAGAGAAGATTCTCCAGGCTCGCCGTCGTATCGAAAAGCCGACGGATCGTCGTGCCGCGGTCAAGCAGCGCAATCGGAAAACTCCGCAACTCGGCCATCGATACCGTCGCACGACCGGCCAGCGCGTGAGAACGCGGCATGACCGCGCAAATAGGCGCGCTCTGCGTGTACTCGACGTTGATCTCCGGCTCTCGTACGACACCAAAAGTCAGGCCGATATCCGCTTCGCCGCTCCGGACGTGTGCCGTCACCTCGCTCGGCGCAGTCACTGCCACCTCGAAAGTGGTGCCGGGCGACTTTTCCAGAAATTGCGTGATGGCGCGAGGGAGAACATCTCGCGCAAACGCCTCCGACGTCGAGACGCGGATCGTGCTCCGATCGAACGAGTTCAGCGCCTTGATCTCCTCGATCACCTGCTGACCTTCGAGCAGGGTTCGTCGGACATGCGCAGCCAACAACTCCCCGGCCTTGTTGGGGACCATGCCCCGCGCCTGACGCTCGAACAGCGGGCAGCCAACCTCCTCCTCGAGCTTCGTAATCTGACGGCTGATCGCCGAGATCGAAACGTGCAGCTTCTCGGACGCCTCGCTCAGCGAACCGGTGTTGGCAACGGCAAGGAAGTATCGGAGTGCAGCGTTGTGCATGACGGCCGCCAAGTTTGCGTTATTGGAAAGCAGGGCACGCAAAAAAGTCAATTGTAGTGCGCGTTTTGGCTCCGTACGCTTGATCCATCAAGGTTGAACAAACCGCTCTTCCACGATACTCGCGAGGATCACCATGACGCGCCACCAAGCAATCGACTCTGCCACAACATATTTCGATTCGGGGGGATTCCTGAAAGATCTCGCGCGGCGCGTCCACATGATGACGGAAAGTCAGGATTCCGGAAGGGCCGGCGAGCTTCGCGCCTACCTCGTCGACGAGATCGCCCCATCGATCGACCGTATGGGTTTTGAGTCTCGTATCGTCGAGAACCCGGTCGAGGAGAGCGCGCCGTTCCTGATTGCGACGCGTATCGAGGAGCCCGCGCTTCCGACGATCCTGATGTACGGGCACGGCGATGTCGTCCGCGGCTATGACGGACAGTGGAAGGACCGGATGTCGCCCTGGAACGTTACGGTCGAAGGAGACCGATGGTTCGGGCGCGGCACGGCGGACAACAAAGGGCAACACACGATCAACCTGGCCGCGCTGGAGCAAGTCATCGAGGCCAGGAATCGACGGCTGGGCTTCAATGCGACGCTGCTGCTCGAGATGGGAGAAGAGACCGGATCGCCCGGGCTACGTGCAGTCTGCGAGCAGAACAAGGACCTTCTCGCAGCCGACGTTCTGATCGCGTCGGATGGCCCGCGGGCCAGAGCGAACGTGCCGTGTGTTTTTCTCGGGTCGCGCGGGTTCGTCAACTTCACGCTTTCCGTCCGGCTCCGGTCGGGCGCCCATCATTCCGGAAATTGGGGAGGGGCGCTCGGCAATGCCGGAACCGTACTCGCGAACGCGATTGCGTCACTCGTCGACCGGCGCGGGCGGATCCTCGTCGACGCGCTGCTGCCGACGTATATTCCGGCCGCGGTACGAACTGCGCTGAAGAATATCAGCGTCGGTGGCGGGCCCAACGATCCTCATGTCGATGCCGATTGGGGCGAAGCTGGTTTGACGGCCCAGGAGCGTGTCTACGCATGGAACGCGCTTGAAGTACTGGCCTTTACCACCGGTAACCCGACCAGCCCGGTCGGCGCGATTCCGCCCGTTGCGCACGCGCATTGCCAACTCAGATACGTCGTCGGTACGGATGGCGAGCGCATCGAAGAAGTGCTGCGGCGTCACCTCGACGCGTGCGGGTTCGACCGGGTCGAGGTGGCAATCGGCGAGCGAATGGGCGCCACGCGCCTGCCCCCGGAAGATCCGTGGGTCGCATGGGCGCTCGATTCGATCGAGCGGACGACCGGCAAGCATCCGGATTTGCTTCCGAATCTTGGCGGGTCGCTGCCCAACGACGTCTTTTCCGAGGTGCTGGGCCTTCCGACGATCTGGATTCCGCACTCGTACGGCGCCTGCTCGCAACACGCCCCGAACGAACACCTGCTTGGAAGCGTCGCGCGTGAGGCGCTGCAGGTCATGGCCGGCATATTTTGGGATCTCGGGGAGTCGGCATCCGCCGTCCGGGATCGACGCAACGAAGGAGCGCTTGTCGTCCAGGCATAAGCCGCCAGTTTTTAATGCACTTGTTGTCGTAAGTTAACGGAGAATGAGATGCGTACTATGGAAATGGTGGATGCCGCGCCGACGAGAGAACAGGCTCCAAACGTTTTTCGACTGGTGTCCGCCGCAACCGTCGGCAATGCGTTGGAGTGGTTCGACATACTGATTTACGGATTCTTCGCAATCTCGATTTCAAAGGCTTTCTTTCCGGCGTCGAGCAGCGGGGTATCCCTTCTTCTGACCTTCGGAACGTTCGCGATCTCGTATCTGGCCAGGCCGATCGGCGCGCTCGTGCTGGGTTCGTATGCGGATCGTCGCGGTCGCAAGGCATCGATGATGGTGTCGATCGTGACGATGATGGTCGGCACGACGACGATCGCACTGATGCCAAGTTACGAGTCGATCGGCGTGATCGCACCGATTCTGGTCATCTGCGCTCGGCTGCTTCAGGGCTTTTCCGCCGGCGGCGAGTTCGGCAGTACTACTGCGTTTCTGGTGGAACAGTGCCCCGAACGCAAGGGATTGTTCGCCAGCTTTCAGTTCGCGAGTCAGGGGTTGAGCTATATGCTCGCGGCCGGTTTCGGCGTTCTCCTCACCTTGACCCTCGATGGAGACGCCATCGACGCATGGGGTTGGCGCATACCGTTTTTCTTTGGCGTGTTGATCGGCCCCGTCGGCCTGTACTTGCGAAAGCACGTGCACGAGGCCGACGGCGCAACGCGTGAAAGACGCGAATCGTTCCCGGTAAGGGAAGTGTTCGTCAATCAGAAGGCCAGAATGTTGTTGGCGATCGGTACGCTCGTCCTTTCTACCGGCGCCAGCTACGTCATTCTTTATATTCCGACCTACGCGGTACGTGAGCTGCATCTGCCCGCCAGTTTCGGCTTCATTGCAACGATGTTGACCGGCGCGATCCTGACGTTCGTGACGCCGTTCGTCGGCTATCTGTCGGACAGGATCGGCCGCGTCAGGCTGATGATCTGGGCCGGGATGGCATTCATTCTGACCATTTATCCGGTTTTCAAATTGCTTGGCGCGCATCCCGATCTGGGAAGGCTCATTGCGATGATGGCCTGGATCGGCACGCTGAAGGCGGTCTATTTCGGCGCGCTGCCGGCGCTGATGGCGGAAGTATTTCCGGCAGAAACACGAGCGACGGGTATGGCGATCAGCTACAACATCGGCGTCACGCTTTTTGGCGGTTTTGCGCCGCTGATCGTCGCTTCGTTGATCCATCAGACAGGCAATCTGGCATCGCCGGCGTTTTACCTGATGCTGGTCGGCGTGCTGAGTTTGATTGCATTGCGCGGATGTCGATCAATGTTGAATCTCCGATAAGGCAGCGCATCGTGAGAATCCCGCACAGCGGAGCGATGACTTCGCCGGGTGCGGTCCGAGACTGTTTCGACGATATGCGAGGTGATCGGGATGGGTGCAAGGAAACTGGACACGGTATCGTCGGGCGCGTCGATGTGGAACTGGTTGCTACCGCCTTCGGAGAGGGCCCGCGTGTGCGTCGTCATTGATCCAAGCCCCGGCGCGGCCGCGGTTTCGGCGATCGTCGCCAGCTTCACGGCGATGCCGGAAGTCGCGCTTCTCCAGATTGACGATCCCGTCGATGCACACCGCGCATGGAGCGAGTCGCTCATGCCGGGTAACGGTCCCGATTCGGCGAAGGCGAGCGCGGATTGCCGATCGAGTCGATTGCCGCGAGGCGTGCCGTTGCTGGTGTGGTCGACACGCCCGCAAGACCTCGACTGGATCGGCAGCATCGAAGGGAACAGGGTGAGTGTGCTCGTTACTTTCGACGGCGACGACGTCGAAATACAGGTATCTCGTCTTCTCACGCTTGTTCTGAAGGAGCTGAAGCACGCGATCGCCGAGAACATGTTGATCTATTAATACGATCAAAATGGTCTTGCTTCGGCATGCGGCCTTCCGGATTTCATCGAGTCATTTCAATGCCGGAGAACGGGCGCGATGCACCGCCTGCGATAGCCGACCGCACGGCAATGGGTCGAAAAAGTTGTGCGTCAGGAGCGACGGCGCGGGAATCCGCCGCCTGGCGCCGCAATCGCTCGCCAGGCTGACCGTCTGATTACCGTTTTGTCATCTACGCCGTTTGCGCCTGCACCGTGCGAAGCCGTGTCGCCGTTTCCGGGTAACATCGCCGGATGTCCCCACCAAAGCGACGGAGCCGGCCATGCGCATCCTGATAGTCGAAGACGAACCGAAGACGGGCGCGTACCTGAAGAAGGGGCTCGAGGAATCGGGCTTCAGCGTCGATCTGGCGAAGGACGGCGCCGAAGGGCTGATGCTCGCGCAGGAAGAGCGTTACGACGTGATCGTGCTCGACGTGATGCTGCCCGTGCTCGACGGCTGGGGCGTGCTCAAGCGGCTGCGCGAAACGCACACGACGCCGGTGCTGTTCCTGACCGCGCGCGACGACGTGCAGGACCGCGTGCACGGCCTCGAACTCGGCGCCGACGACTATCTCGTTAAGCCGTTCGCGTTCGTCGAACTGCTCGCCCGCATCCGCACGCTCGCGCGTCGCGGGCCGCCGCGCGAGACCGAACACCTGACGGTCGGCGATCTGGAAATCGACGTGGTGCGCCGCCGCGTGAAGCGCGGCGCGACGCGCATCGACCTGACGCCGCGCGAATTCTCGCTGCTGCAGTTGCTCGCGCGCCGGCAGGGCGAGGTGCTGAGCCGCACGCAGATCGCGTCGTACGTGTGGGACATGAATTTCGACAGCGACACCAACGTCGTCGAGGTCGCGATCCGGCGCCTGCGCGCGAAGATCGACGACGCGTTCCCGGTCAAGCTGATCCATACCGTGCGCGGCGTCGGCTACGTGCTCGAACCGAAGGACGAAGCATGACGCGCCCGCGCTCGCTTGCGGCGACGCTCGCGCTTGCGTTCGCCGCGACCACGCTCGCCGCGTTCGCGCTCGTCGGCGCGTATGTGTATGCGGGCCTCGAGCGGCAGGTGAACACGCAGGACGATCTCGACATCGTGCTGGCCGCGCGTCACACGCGCCGGCTCGCGGGCGAGCTCGAGTCGCTCGACGCGGTCCGCACGCACGCGGAGCGGCTCACGAGCCAGGTGCTGGGCAACGAGGCGCTGTCGATGGTCGTCGTCGATGCGCAGGGCGACGTGCTCGCGCGCCACAACGTCCGGCTCGCCGCGCTCGACGACGCACCAGCGGCCGCATCCGTTCCGCTGGCGGACGCGCAGCTGTTCGCGCCGCACGCGGTGCCGGTTCCGTCGAACGACCGGATCACGGCCGACCGGCTCGTCACGTGGACCGCCGGCGGCGGCACGCCGATGCGCGGCGTCCTGATCGAGGCCGCACTCGGCGACCGCACGCCGATCCGCATCGCGATCGCGCGCAACATGCACGACCGGGCCGATCTGCTCGAAGGCTACCGCGACCGGCTCAAGCTGGCCGGCGCGCTCGGCGCGCTGTTCGCGCTGCTGCTCGGCTACTGGCTGATTCGCCAGGCGCTCGCGCCGCTGCGCGAGATCGTCGACGACACCGGCCGGATCACGGTCGACAAGCTCGACACGCGGCTCGACGCGTCGCGCGCGCCGCCCGAGTTGCGCGCGCTCGTCGATGCGCAGAACGCGATGCTCGGCCGCCTGCAGCAGGCGTTCGCGCATCTGTCGCAATTCAGCGCCGATCTCGCGCACGACCTGCGCACGCCGTTGAACAACATGCGCGGCGCCACCGAAGTCGCGCTCGCGCGGCCGCGTTCGGTCGACGAATACCAGACGCTGCTTGAATCGAATCTCGAGGAATACGACCGTCTCGCGCGGATGATCGAGAACGTGCTGTTTCTCGCGCGCGCCGAGCACCCGAGCTTCGTCACGCGGCAGCGCGCATTCGACGTGCGCGAGGAACTCGAGCGCATCGCCGAGTATTTCGAGGGGCTCGCCGACGAAGCGGGCTCGACGCTGCGCGTCGACGGGCACGGGCAACTGACCGCCGACGTCGAGCTGTTTCGTCGCGCGGTCGGCAACCTGCTCGCGAACGCGCTGCGTTACACGCCTGCCGGCGGTGTCATCGCGCTGAGTGTCGACGAAACGCCGGACGCGGTGCGCGTCGTCGTCGCGAATCCGGGCGAGCCGATCGATCCCGCGCTGTTGCCGCGGATCTTCGACCGGTTCGTGCGCGGCGACCCGGCGCGCAGCGGCGGTGCGCCGGGCGGCACGGCCGGGCTCGGCCTCGCGATCGTGCGCTCGGTGATGGAACTCCACGGCGGCACCGCGCAGGTCGAAAGCGACGCGCGCGGCACGCGGTTCGTGCTCACGTTCAACCGGCCGCCGGCAGCGTGACGGCGGGTTCGGGCCGGGCGGCCGCTGTGGGTTCCTTCTTGCTGGTGTTCGATTTCGCGTCTGAGCCTGCGCTCGCCTGCCCGCCGCCCAGCGTCTTTCGCAACCCGACCAGGCCGGGGTGCCTACCGGTTCGCAAGCGCTGGTCGGGTTCGATGCACGGATTGAGACGGTCCTTCTCGGGCACCACGCAAAACGAGGCTCGCTTCATGGCATGCTCACGCCGTGAACCCGCGACCAGTGAGCCAACGAGCACGCCCGAAACATGACGGCGCGCTCTTGCTCATTCAGCGGCGATGGATCGGCGCAGCGGCGCTGCAGCCGCGGTACGTCGAGCAAGCCGGCGATGCGGTCGGCGTCCGTAGCCAGTAGTTCGCGGGTGTGCTGGCGCAATGACTCGCCGTTCCCTTGATCCTTGGGTAAGGCCGACTTCCTGCGCAGGCGCACGGCTTCCGGCAACGCACCGCGCGACGCTTCACGCAACATGGCCTTTTCCACGCCATCTCGTAGCGCCAGCTCGGCCGGAATCGTGGCGGCCAGGTCCAATACTTCGGTATCGCTGAAGGGGACGCGCGCTTCCAGTCCATGCGCCATGCCGTGGATATCGCCGTTATGCAACAGCCGCTGTAACCAACGATGGCGCACCAGCCATTGCGTGGCGCGCACACGCGAGGCGGGCGTATGCCAATCGTGTCCGGCGGCGATCGCCAGTTGGCGATAGACCTCGCCGTAGTGTTGCAACGGTTGCGCCAGCAGGCCGGGCCGTAGATAGGGATCGGCGGTCAAGCGTTGCAGGATATGGGTCGGATCACGGGTGGCGTGCGGGTCGAGCAGGAAGTGATAACCGTAGTGCGTTTCGTCCGCGGCATCGCCCACCAATACCGCCTTGACGCGCGTGCTGGCGGCTCGCGCCAGGTAATGCTGCGCCAACTCCTGTTCCCACGCGGGCAGTGCATCGTTTTGCGTGGCCAGTTGCAGCAGATCCTGGGCGAGTGTCGAGCGCGTCGGTGCGACGTCTTCGCGTGGCAGGCCCAACTCATCCGCGGCCTGTTCGGCGAAAGGTTGATCGTCGGAAGCCACGATCAACGAACGCGCGTAGTCGTAGCGCTGGTGATCTTCAAAGCGAACGGTGAAGCAGGGCGGTGTCGCACCTGCCGCTCGCGCCAGGCCGCCGATCAGCGTGGAGTCGAGGCCGCCGCTGAAAAACAGGCCGACCGGTGTATCGGCGATCAAGCTACGCTGGACGGCTGCGGCGAGGCGCTCGCGCAGCGCGGGAGCGATATCGTCGGCCCGGGTGGCCGGGTTTTCGGCAATCTCCGGCGCCCAGCGCGATAGCTGCAAGCCATCGCGATCCACGCGCAGCAGATGCCCGGGCGGCAGGTACGCCATGCCTTCGAACATGGGTTGCGCGACGCCGCTGAAGAACGGCGCCACCAGGTATTCCAGCACGGCGTCGATATTCGCACGCGGCGCTTGCATCGCGGGCAGCAGTCCTTTGGCCTCCGACGCAAACAGGAATTCCGGCCCCTGTTGCAGGTAAACGAACGGCTTGACGCCCAGCCGGTCGCGCGCGGCAAAGGCGTGTTGACGATGGGTGTCCCACACCAGGAACGCGAACATGCCGTTGAAGCGCCGAAGACACACTTCGCCCCAAACCGCATACGCGGCTAGCACCACCTCGGTGTCGGTGTTCGTACGGAACGACCAGTGCGCGCTCAGTTCGCGGCGAAGCTCAGCGTAGTTGTAGATTTCACCGTTGTAGACCAGCACGTAACGATGGTCGGCACTGCACATCGGCTGCGCGCCATGCTCGGCGTCGAGTAGCGCCAAACGGTCGTGAGCAAGCACGGCGTGTTGGTCATGCCATAAGCCCCGGCCGTCTGGCCCACGATGCCGTTGTCGCTCGCGCATGGCGAGCACCCGCTCGACCTGTGCGGGTGCCTGGCCGTCGTAGCGAATCAGCCCAGCCAAGCCGCACATCAGACGGTCGCGCCCAGTTGAACGGGGGCGAGCAACAGCGTGGTCCATCGCGGTTGCCGTTCGAAGTTTCTGCTGACGGTCACCACAGATACGGCTAATGGGGTTCTGAGACGGAGACGTAGTAACACATCAGGTTGCATCGAATTCCCTCCGGGGCCAAGGTTCGCCTGAACTCGCGTGGAGAGCGATACTTCAACCCGCTACGCGGATGCTTCTGGTTGTAATGCTCGAACGCGATAGCGAGATTGCGCGCTGCGCTCGCGGCGGGTGGCTTGGGCATGAAACCCACGTAATCGCGCTTCGTTGTTTTCACGAAGCGCTCGGCCATACCGTTACTTTGCGGGCGGCACACGGGCGTGGTCAATGGCTTCAGACCGATATCCATGGCAAACCTGCGTGTTTCGTCGGCTGTCTAACCGGAACCGTTGTCGCTCAACCGCTCGATTTCGGCTGGCAACGGCAGAGACGGCCTACGCCGAGGCGGAAAGACAGCATCGCAAGTGCGGCGCGAAAAGATTCTGGCTGGCATAGCGCGTGGCACGCGTTCCTTACCGGTTCAACCGGCCGCCGGCCGCATAACGGCGGGTTCGGGCCGCACGGCCGCCGCGGGTTCCTTCGCGTTGGCTTTCGATTCCGCGCCTGATGCTGCGTTCGCACCCGTCTGCCACCCGCCACCCAGCGCCTTCAGCAACCCGACTTCGGCTTCGATCCGCCGCGCGTCGATCTGATCGGCCGTGCGCCGGTTCGTCAGCGCGATCGTCTGCGCGGTCACCACGTCCAAATAGCTGACCGCACCCGCGTTGAAGCGATTCGTCGTCAGCCGCAGCGACAGGTCGGCCGCGTCGGTCGCGCGCTGCTGGCTGCCGGCTTCGGATGCGAGCGCATCGATCGCGGACAACTGATCCTCGACCTGCTGGAACGCGACGAGCACGGTTTGCCGGTAATCGGCGACCGCGCCGTCGTATTGCGCATGCGCGCCGCGCAGCGACGCGCTGCGGCGGCCGCCGTCGAACAGCGTGCCGGCGAGTTGCGGGCCGAGCGACCAGAACAGGCTCGGCGCCGCGAGCCACGGCGCGAAAAACGAACTCTCGAGGCCGGCGCTCGCCGACAGCACCAGATCGGGAAAGAACGCGGCGCGCGCCTCGCCGATCTGCGCGTTCGCGGCCGCGACACGGCGCTCGGCCGCCGCGATGTCGGGCCGCCGCTCGAGCAGTTGCGACGGCACGCCGGCCGGAATGGCCGGCACGTGGAACGCCTGCACGCGCGGCGGCAGCGCGAACGTCGATGCGCTCTCGCCGACGAGCGTCGCGATCGCGTGCTGCAACTGCGCACGCGACGCGTCGATGTCGGTGTCCTGCGTGCGCGTCGATTCGAGCTGCGTGTCGGCTTGCGCAACCGCCGACGCGTCGATCGCACCGGCCGCGAGCTGCTGCTTGAGCAGCGTCAGCGCGTCCGCGTACGCGTGCACCGTGTCGTCGAGCAACTGCTTCTGCGTGTCGAGCGAGCGCAACGCGAAATAGTCGGTCGCGAGTTCGGCCGTGACCGACAGCTTCACGGCCTGCAGGTCGGCCGCGCTCGCAGCGGCATTCGCCTGCGCGCCGGTCACCGCGTCGCGCACGCGGCCGAATACGTCCGGTTCCCAGCTCGCGGCCACGCCGGCCTGGTAGTCGGGCGTCGTCTTGCCGGCGAGCGACGAACCGAGCCGGTTTTGCGACACGCGCGAGCGGCTTTGCGCGACGCCTGCCGTGATCGTCGGCAGGAAACCGGCGTGCTGATAGTCGACCATCGCGCGTGCCTGCTGCAGGTCGGCGACGGCTTTCTTCACCGTCTGGTTCGATACGTCGACGCGGGCTTCGAGCGCGTTCAGGTCGGCGTCGCCGAACACGGTCCACCACGCGCCGCGTGCGGCAGCGTCCGCGGGCATCGCGACGTGCCAGCCGGCTTGCGCGGCCGGTGCGGCCGGCGCGCCCGCGTAGTGCGCGGGCACCGCGACGGCGGGCGGCGAATAGGGCGGCAGCGTCGAGCAGGCGGTCAATGCGGCGACGGCGCCGAGCGCGACGATGCGGCGAGCGAACGGGAGCGGATGAAGAAGGCGCATGGCAGGCATCTCGTGGGTGGTCGTCGATGGGTTAGCCGTGGGCGGGCGCCGGAGCGGGCGTTGAAGCAGCGCGTGCGACGCCGGCCGCGCGCAGCGGCGGCACGTCGCGCGCACCGGTTGCGGGCGCGGGTTGCGCGGCCTGCGCGGACGAAGCAGCCGAAGCAGCCGAAGCGGCCGAAGCCGCAACCGGCGCCGCATCGTGCGAGGTCGCCACGATCTTCACGGCTTCCCCAGCCGTGATCGCATCGCCGGGGTTATCGATCACGCGATCGGTCGCCGCGAGCCCCGCGACGATCTCCACGCGCGTGCCGAAATCGCGCCCGATCTGCACGGTCTTCAGCGCGGTGCGTCCGTTCGCGCCGACGGTGGCGATCGTCACGCCGTTCGGGCGGAACAGCAGCGCACTGACCGGCAGGTCGAGCGCCGGCGCCGCGCTCGGCAAGACGAGATGCGCCTGCGCATACGCACCGGGCATCAGCGTGCCGTCGCGGTTGTCGACGTCGATCTCGACGCGCAGCGTGCGCGTGACGGGATCGATCGCGCCTGCGCTGCGCGCGACACGCGCGGCAACGCGCCGCCCCGGATACTGCGGCGTCGTCAGGTAGACCGGCGTGCCGGTCGATACGCCGGCCGCGCTGTCCTGCGGCACGTCGACGAACACGCGCAGCGTGTCCGTCTGTTCGAGATGGAACAGTTCGCCCGACAGGCCCGGGCTGCCCGGCGTGCCGCCCGCGGTGACCAGCGTGCCGACGTCGACGTTGCGTGCGGTGATCACGCCGTCGAACGGCGCGGTGACGGACTCGTACGACACGAGTTCGGCAAGGTGCGCGACGTTCGCCTGCGCGGACGCGAGCATCGCGCGCTTCGCGTTCATGTCCGCGACCTTCGTGTCGGTGTCCTGCTGCGACACCGACTGCGTTTTCAGCATGTCCTGCCAGCGCTGCGCGGTCGATTTCGCATAGTCGTAGTTCGCCTGCGCGCTCGCTTCGTCGGCGCGCGCCTGGCGCAGCTGCGCGTCGAGATCGGGCGCCGAGATCTGTGCGAGCGTCTGGCCGGCCTTCACGTGCGTGCCGAGATCGACGCTCCAGTGCGCGATATAGCCGCTCGTGCGCGCATAGATCGATGCGTCCGCATAGGGTGCGACCGAGCCGGGCAACGTCAGCGTCTGGTCGGCCGGCGCCGCGCCGGGCACGACGATGGACACTGGCAGCGCCTGCTGCACGGCCACCTGCGCACGCTGCGCGGCGCGTGCATCGATACGCGGCACGATGCCGAGCGCGAGCAGCGCGGCGGCGAGCGCGACGGCCGCGAGCGGCACGGCGAGCTTGCGGCCGCGGCGGGGCGGAGGCGTATCGAGGGCGGCGCCGCGCGCGGCGGGCGGCGTGGCTGCGGGCGCGGTGACCGCTTCGGCAGCAGGCGGCGGGGCGACGGGTTCGATCGAATCGTTCATCAGAATTTGCTCCGAGAAACCCCGCCATTGATGGCGGGAAGGAAAGGAGTGGGGTTGACAGGCAGCTTCTTCCACGGGTTAGGATCACCTGCATGATTCTTGTCTACCGCTACCGGGTGAAGTCGCTCAACGGACTGCTTAACAAGCAGAGCCGCGCGGTAAACTACGTCTGGAACTTCTGCAACGACACGCAGAAGCACGCGCTCAAGTGGGGTAAGAAGTGGCCAACAGGATTCGACCTGAACGTGCTGACGACCGGCAGCAGCAAGGAACTCGGTATTCACTCCGGCACGGTCAACGCGACGTGCGAGCAATATGCGAAGTCGCGCAGTCAGCACCGTCGGCCCTACCTGCGCTATCGCGGCAGGAAATCGCTCGGCTGGGTGCCGCTGAAGGGGCGTGACCTGAAGCGCGAGGGTGACGCGTTTCGCTTTGCCGGCAACACCTTCCGCGTGTTCAACAGCCGACCGCTTCCCGAAGGCAAGATCAAGGACGGGACCAACTTTGCGCAGGATGCACGCGGCAACTGGTTTCTCAACATCGTGATCGAGATGCCGGATGTGCAGGCCCGCCCGATCCGTTCCGGTGTTGGCATCGATCTCGGCCTGAAAGACTTCGCCACACTTTCGACCGGAGAAAAGCTGCCCAATGACCAGTTCGGTCGACGAGCGGCGGAAAAGCTCGCGAAAGCGCAGCGAGCACGAAAGCACAAGCGGCATATCGCGAAGCTGCACGCCAAGGTGGCAAATGCCCGTGCCGACTTCCAGCACAAGCTCGCGCTCGATCTGGTGCGGCGCTTCGATTACATCGCGGTTGGCAACGTGTCGGCCGCGAAACTTGCCAGAACCAGGATGGCGAAGAGCGTCTACGACGCGTCCTGGTCGTCCTTCCGAAACAAGCTCCGCTACAAAGCGATTGCGCACGGAGCCACGTTCGAGGAAGTCGACGAAAGCGGTTCTACCCAGTCCTGTTCGTCGTGCGGATCGAAAGACAGCACGACGCGGCCGAAAGGTATCGCGGGACTGAGAATAAGAGAGTGGACCTGCAGTGCATGTGGTGTCGAGCATGATCGTGATATCAACGCTGCGCTGAACATTCTCCGATGCGGACGTGCATCGCCAGGTGTGGGAATCCTCCGTCTTTAGGCGGAGGAGGGCGTCAAGATGGGTCCGGGGTCGGGCCAGTCGAAGCATGAGAAAAGGCGGCTGTCCGCGCTCAACGCAGCGCCGGCGTATCGGGCGCATGCTGCGCGCGCCGGGCGGTGGCGGCGTCGCGACGCCGCGCGAGCCACGCATGGACGAAGCCGAACAGCACCGGCACGAACAGCAGCGTCGACACCGTGCCGAACGCGAGGCCGCCGATCACCGCGCGGCCGAGCGGCGCGTTCTGCTCGCCGCCGTCGCCGAGGCCGAGCGCCATCGGCAACATGCCGATCAGCATCGCGAGCGCGGTCATCACGACGGGCCGGAAGCGGCTGAAGCCTGCGTCGAGCGCGGCCTGCCACGGCGATGCGCCGCCCGCGAGCAGTTCGCGCGCCGAATTCACGACGAGGATGCTGTTCGCGGTCGCGATGCCGATGCACAGGATCGTGCCGGTCAGCGCGGGCACCGACAGCGTGGTGCGCGTGACGAACAGCATCCACGCGATGCCGGCGAGCGACGCGGGCAGCCCGCCGACGATCACGAGCGGATCGAGCCACGACTGGAAGTTCACGACCATCAGCAGGTAGACCAGCGAGATCGCGAGCGCGAGGCCGCCGAGCAGGCCCGCGAACGATTCGTGCATCGCCTGCACCTGGCCGCGCAGCACGATCGACGAGCCGGGCGGCAGTTGTGCGCGCGCAGCGTCGACGAGCTTCGTCACGTCGGCCGTGACGCCGCCGAGGTCGCGCCCCTGCACCGACGCGAAGATGTCGAGCACCGGCTGCACGTTGTAGTGCGACACCACGGCCTGCTGCGTCGCGCGCGAGAACGTGCCGAGCGAGCCGAGCAGGTTCTGCGCGGGTGCGCCCGCGGCCGGGCCGCCGGCCGGCGTTTGCGGCGAGCGGGCGGTGCCGGCGGGCAGCGGCACGTTCGCGAGCGACTGCAGCGAATTCACCGTGTATTGCGGCGTCTGAACGAGCACCGGGTAGCTGACGCCGTTGCGCGGATCGAGCCAGAAGTTCGGCGTCGTCTGCGAGCTGCCGGACAGTGCGATCAGCAGGTTCTGCGCGACGTCGCGCTGTTCGAGGCCGGCCTGGATCGCCTTCGTGCGATCGACGTTCACGTTGATCGCCGGTTCGTCGCCGGGCTGCTGGATGCGCGCGTCGACGAGCCCGCGCACGCCGCGCAGCTTCGCGAGCAGCGCGTTCGCGACCGCACGGTTCTGGTCGAGCTTGTTGCCGACGATCTGGATGTCGATCGGCGCGGGCAGCCCGAAATTCAGGATCTGGCTGACGATGTCGGCCGGCAGGAACGCGAACGTCACGCCGGGGAACGACTGCGCGAGCACGTTGCGCAGCTTCGCGACGTACGCGGCGGTCGACGCGTGATTCGGCTTCAGCGTGACGAGCACGTCGGCGTCCTCGGTGCCGATCGGGTCCGACGAGTCGTACGTGAGGTTGATCCCGCTCACCGGCACGCCGATGTTGTCGAGCACGCCGGCGAGTTGGTTCGCCGGAATCACGCCGCGGATCTTTGCTTCGACCTGGTCGGTCAGCCGCGCGGTTTCCTCGATCCGCGTGCCGGTCGGCGCGCGCAGGTGCAGGCGGATCTCGCCGGTGTCGACCGACGGGAAGAAGTCCTGCCCGGCGAACGCATAGAGGCCGGTCGAGGCGACGCAGGCGAGCAGGAACGCGGCCGCGAAGCGGCGGCGTCGCGCAATCGCCGCCGACAGCAGCGCGCGATAGCGCAGCCGCACGGCCTCGAAGCGATGCTCGAACGCGGCCTGGAAACGTGCGATGCGCGCGAATACGCCGCGCGGCGGCCGGCCGCTGCCTTTGGCGCGCATCAGCGCCATCGCGAGCGTCGGCACCAGCGTGCGCGAGAAGAAGTACGACGCGATCATCGCGAAGATCACGGCTTCGGCGAGCGGCACGAACAGATAGCGCGCGACGCCGGTCAGCAGGAACATCGGTACGAATACGATGCAGATCGACAGCGTCGACACGAAGGTCGGCACAGCGATTTCGCCCGCGCCGGTCAGAATGGCCTCCTCGAGCGGCGCGCCGAGCTCGAGATGATGCGTGATGTTCTCGATCGCGACGGTCGCGTCGTCGACGAGGATCCCGACCGCGAGCGCGAGCCCGCCGAGCGTCATGATGTTGATGGTCTGGCCGAGCACGGACAGCGCGAGCAGCGACGTGAGCACCGCGAGCGGGATCGTGATCGCGATGATCAGCGTCGCGCGCCAGCTGCCGAGGAACAGCAGGATCATCAGCGCGGTCAGGCACGCGGCGATCAGCGCCTCGCGCACGACGCCCTGGACCGCTGCCTTCACGAACACGGACTGATCGTCGAGCGGCGAAATGTGCAGCGCCTTCGGCAGCCCGGCCGCGATCTTCGGCAGCATCGTCTTCACCTGGTCGATGATCGTCAGCGTCGACGTGCTGCCGGTCTTCTCGACCGTCAGCAGCGCCGCGCGCTTGCCGTCCGCCCGCACGATGTTGGTCTGCGGCGCGTAGCCGTCGCGAACGTGCGCGACGTCGCGCACATAGACGACATTACCGCCGATCGTCTTCACCGGCAGGTCGTTCAGCGCGGCGACCGTCTGCGTGCTGCCGTTCATCTGCACGTTGTATTCGTGCGTGCCGATCTTCGCGGTGCCGCCCGGCAGAATCAGGTTCTGCGCGTTGATCGCGTTGACGACGTCGATCGGCGCGAGCCCCTTCGCCTGCAGCGCGCGCGTATCGAGATCGACGACGATCTGGCGAATCTTGCCGCCGAACGGCAGCGGCACGGCCGCGCCCTGGACGGTCGCGAGCTGCGTGCGGATGAAGCTGTTGCCGAGGTCGTACAGCTGCTGCTCGGGGAGCGTGTCGCTCGACAGCCCGAGCTGCAGGATCGGCACGGTCGACGCATTGTACGTGATGATGTTCGGCGGCAGCGTGCCGGGCGGCAGGATGCGCAGGATCGACGCGGCGTTGCTCGCGGCTTCCGCGATCGCGCGATTGATGTCGGCGCCCGGATGGAAGAAGATCTTCACGACCGACACGCCGTTCAGCGACTGCGACTCGATGTGCTCGATGTCGTCGACGTCGGAGGTGAGCGCGCGTTCGTAGTTCGACGTGATCCGCTTGGCCATGTCCTCGGCGGAGAAGCCGTTGTACGACCAGACGATGCTGACGACCGGAATGTCGATGCTCGGGAAAATGTCCGTCGGCGTGCGCAGCAGCGCGAGCGGCCCCGCGATGAAGATCAGCAGTGCGAGTACGACGAACGTGTAGGGCCTGCGTAACGCCAGCCGGACGATCCACATGATGGTGCTCCTCGAAGCAGGGCTTGGATGCGCATTCGATGCGACGAGCATGCAGTCTGCCGGCGCGGCGTTGACCCGACCCTGACTCGAAGATTACGAAACCGTTATCTGTGTGGGCGTGACGGCGTCGGCCGTGCGGCGGGGCGCCCAGCGCGATGCGGGTTGGCCGAACCGTCGTCGCCGACGGCGGTGCGCCGCTTCATCCCTATAATGTCCGGCGGCAAAACCTTCGCTCATTCGCGTATCTCGCCGATTTCAGGAGCCAGACCGATGTCGTTGCGCACCGATGCAAACTTCTTCCTCCTTCTTGCCGATTCGTATCGCCGGCTCGTGAACCGTCCGCTGGTGCCCGACGGCATGAGCGTATCCGACGGCGCCGCGTGGCTGTACGGTACGGCGCCGTTCGGCGTGCTTGCGCACGACACGTCGGCCGATCCGGTCTTCGTGTACGGCAATCAGCGCGCGCAGGCGATTTTCGAATACGACTGGGATGAACTGACGGCGTTGCCGTCCCGTCTGTCGGCGGAGCCGATGGAGCGACACGAGCGTCAGGTGTTTCTCGACAAGGTGATGCGCGACGGCTTCGTGTCCGAATACCGCGGCGTGCGGGTGACGAAGTCCGGCAAGCGGTTCTGGATCGAGCGCGCGACCGTGTGGCAGCTCATGGACGCGGACGGAATCGTGCACGGGCAGGCCGCGATGATTCCGGAAGTACGACCGCTCGACGCGCCCACGACGGGCGCCAGCGATCAGATAACAAAACCGTAATCGAAGCCTCACCTTCAGGAAAGCGCGCGAATCGCAGAATGCACCCAACTCTTCATCGCATCGATGGGGAGCGGAGGTCCGGCCTGATCTGCGGACGCGAACACGCCATCTTTGAGAGGTGAACATCATGAACAACCTGATTCGTGCAGTCCTGCTTTCCTGTGCGCTGAGCGCACCGATCGTCGCATTTGCGCAAACCACCGACCATGCGGTCACGCGGGCCGACGTGCGCGCCGATCTCGTCCGCGTCGAAAAGGCCGGGTATCGTCCGGTCGGCAGCGATCCGTACTATCCCGACGACATCCAGGCCGCGGAAGCGAAGGTCGCGGCACAGCAAGCGCAATCGGCCGCCGCACAGCCGAGCGTCGCGGCCAAGACCGCCGCGCCGTCGTTCGCATCGCTCGCGTCGCTCGACGAGCAGTCGTTGTACGAGCATCACTGAATGCGGCCGTCGACCGCCGTCGCTGGCCCGACGGCGGATCGTTCGACGGCGCGCATGCCGCCGCGAGTCAGTTCTCGCCGTTCTCGAGCACGTTCTGCGTGAGCGCGATCGACGGAATCGTCGGCTTGAGCAATGCACGGCGCGCGCGACGGCTCAGCCACTTCCAGCCGGCCACGAGCAGCAGCGCGACCAGCGGGATCGACGCGATCGTCCACGTCCCGTTCGGGTAGTCGAACGCCATCAACACCAGCACGCCGAGCAGGAACAGCAGCGTGAGCCACGACGTCACGGGCGCGCCCGGCATCCTGAACGCCACGTCTTCCACGTCGCCGCGCCTGACCGCGGCGCGGAACTTCATCTGGCACACGACGATGAAGCCCCATGTGCTGATGATGCCGAGCGACGCGATGTTCAGCACGATCTCGAACACGCTCGACGGCACCAGATAGTTGAGCAGCACGCCGACCACATAGATCGCGACCGTCACCAGAATGCCCGCGTACGGGACGGATTGCGAACTCATCCGCGCGAGGAACGCGGGGGCCGAGCCGCCCATCGACAGCGAACGCAACACGCGCCCGGTCGAATACAGGCCGGAGTTCAGGCTCGACAGCGCGGCCGTGAGCACCACCAGGTTCATCACCGAGCCGATACCCGGCACGCCGAGCGCGCCGAAGAACGTGACGAACGGGCTCTGGCCCGCCTTGTACGCACTCCACGGCAGCAGGCAGACCAGCAGGACGACCGACGCGACGTAGAAAATCGCGATGCGCCAGATCACGTTGTTGATCGCGCGCGGCAGCACCTTGCGCGCGTCCTTGCATTCGCCGGCGGCCGTGCCGACCAGTTCGACGCCCGCGAACGCGAACACCACGCCCTGCACCAGCACCAGCGCCGGCATCAGTCCGTGCGGAAAGAACCCGCCGTTGTCGGTGATCAGGTGCATGCCGGTGCCATGGCCGGCCACCGGCATGCCCGTGCCGAGGATCGCCGCACCGATCACGAGAAACAGCACGATCGCGGCGACCTTGATCAGCGCGAACCAGAACTCCATCTCGGCGAACCATTTCACGCCGATCAGGTTCATCGTCGCGACGATGCATAGCGCGACGAGCGCGAAGATCCACTGCGGCACGGCCGCGAACGGCGCCCAGTAATGCATGTAGAGCGCGACGGCGGTGATGTCGACGATGCCGGTCATCGCCCAGTTCAGGAAGTACATCCAGCCGGCGACGAACGATGCCTTCTCGCCGAGGAATTCGCGTGCGTACGACACGAAGCTGCCGCTGCTGGGGCGATGCATCACCAGCTCCCCGAGCGCGCGCAGGATCAGAAACGAAAACGCGCCGCACACCAGGTAGACGATCGCGAGCGCCGGGCCGGCGGCCTGCAGCCGCGCGCCGGCGCCGAGAAACAGCCCGGTGCCGATCGCCCCGCCGATTGCAATCATCTGCACCTGTCGATTGCCGAGGGTCTTGTGATAGCCGGCTTCGTGCGATTCGAGCCAGCTGCGTTTGTCGGTTTCGCCGGTTGTCGACGGGTCGGGAATCGATGCCATGACGGTATCCTCGCGCACGGATGGGATGGGACTCGCCCCGATCGCGGGACGATCGGGACCACCGGTACCGGAGGAGCAGCGCGCGCAATCGAGCGCGCCCGTCCTGATTGCGATTCGTCGGACGTGACGAAAGGCCCGGTACGTCGCGAACGTATTCAGCCGTAATTCCCGTCACAAACGGAATGCAAATTTGGACTGGGGCTGTTCGAATCCGTGCATAGGGCACCGGCGCCGGGTGAACCGGATAGGTAATTTGGTGCGCCGGCGCGCGCTGCGGGGGCAAGCGTTACCGACGGCACCGGTTCGTGCACCGAAATGAGGAATCCGGTTCGCCGAGAGGTTCGCCGAAATTTCCGCCTCATGCCGGTGCGGCAAGCGTTTCACGCCGGTGGCCCGGTTTTTGCTGGAGTGGTGTCGGCCGCGCAATCGTTGCGCGCTGCCCGACGACATACCAGACAAGGAAGATTCACCGTGAGCCCGACGACCCGACCGTTCCCCCGACGCACCTGGCTGGCTGCGCTGCTCGCCGCCCCCGTGATCGCGCTGTTCGCCGCCGCGCCGGCCCACGCCGATGCGCTCGACACCATCGCGAAGAACGGCACGCTGCGCGTCGCGGTGCCCGAGGACTATCCGCCGTTCGGTTCGGTCGGCACGGACATGCAGCCGCAGGGCTACGACATCGACATGGCCGGACTCCTTGCCAAGGCGCTCGGCGTCAAGCTGAAACTGGTGCCCGTCAACAGTGCGAACCGGATTCCGTACTTGACGACGAACAAGGTCGACATGGTGATCTCGTCGCTCGGCAAGACCCCGGAGCGCGAGAAGGTCATCGACTTCTCGAGCGCGTACGCGCCGTATTTCCAGGGCGTGTTCGGGCCGTCCGATGTGAAGGTGAGCGCGCCCGGCGACCTCACCGGCAAGACGGTCGGCGCGACGCGCGGCGCGCTCGAGGAGATCGCGCTGTCGCAGCTCGCGCCGAACGCGACGATCAAGCGCTTCGAGGACAACAACGCGACGATCCAGGCTTTCCTGTCGGGACAGGTCCAACTGATCGCGGCCGGCAACATCGTCGCGGCGGCGATTCTCGCGAAGAATCCGCCGCGCCGCCCCGAAGTCAAGTTCGTGATCAAGAATTCGCCGTGCTTCGTCGGCGTCAACAAGAACGAACCGCGCCTGCTCGCGAAGATCGACGATGCGATCGCGCATGCGAAGCAGGACGGCTCGCTGGGCGAAATGTCGCGCAAGTGGCTCGGCCAGCCGTTGCCGGCCGGACTGTGACGCATCGCCGTGTCGCGTGACACGTCGCCGCGGCCGGGATGCCCGGCGCGGCGCGTGTCGTTGTCCGAACCCGAATCTATCCCGTTCCCATGAGCTACCAGCTTCAATTCGGCGAGCTTGCCGAATACGCCGGCGTGTTCGCGAGCGGCGCGGCGATCACGCTCGCGCTGACCGCGGTCGCGACCGTGCTCGGCGTGGCCGTCGGCGTGCTCGGCGCGGCCGCGTACAGCGCCGACGCGCGCGCGGCCGTGAAACTTCGCCCGCTGATCGGCGCGTACGTCGAGGCGATTCGCAATACGCCGTTCGTCGTCCAGCTGTTCTTCATCTTCTTCGGCTTGCCGGCGCTCGGCGTGCACATCGACGAATACACGGCCGCGATCCTCGCGATGACGCTCAATCTCGGCGCGTACTCGGTCGAGATCGTGCGCGCGGGTGTGGCCGCCGTGCCGAAAGGGCATCTGGAGGCGGCGTCCGCGCTCGCGATGTCGCGCGCACAGATGCTGCGCCACGTCGTGCTGCCGCAGGCGCTCGCCAAGGTGTTTCCCGCGCTGTCGAGCCAGATCGTGATCACGATGCTCGGCTCGGCGGTCGTGTCGCAGATCTCGGTGGCCGATCTGACCTATGCGGCCAGCTACATCCAGTCGCGCAACTTCCGCGCATTCGAGACGTACTTCGTGATCACGCTCGCGTATCTGGCGATGGCGCTGCTGATGCGCGCGACGCTCGGCGCGATGGGCCGCCGCCTGTTCTCCCGCCGCGTGCGAGGTGCGCGATGACCGATTTCACGTTCGGGCAGATGCTCGCGAACCTGCTGCTGGCGGCGCGCTGGACGATCGTGCTGTCGATCGTGTCGTTCGTGTCCGGCGGCCTCGTCGGCCTCGGGCTGCTCGTGATGCGCGTGTCGAATTCGACGGTGCTGCGCGGCGTCGCGAAGCTCTATATCGAAGTGTTCCAGGGCACGCCGTTGCTGATGCAACTGTTCATCGTGTTCTTCGGCTTGCCGCTCGTCGGGCTCGACGTTTCGCCGTGGGTCGCGGCCACCGCGGGGCTCACGTTCTTCACCAGCGCGTATCTCGCCGAGATCTGGCGCGGCTGCGTCGAGGCGGTGCCGAAAGGGCAGTGGGAGGCGTCGGCCAGCCTGGCGATGAGTTATGTCGAGCAGTTGCGTCACGTGATCCTGCCGCAGGCCGCGCGCATCGCGATCGCGCCGACGGTCGGCTTCGGCGTGCAGGCGGTGAAGGATACGGCGCTCGTGTCGATCATCGGCTTCACCGAGCTGACGAAGGTCGGCATCGCGATCTCGAACGCGACGTTCCGGCCGTTCGTCGTGTATGGCCTCGTCGCGCTGATCTATTTCGCGCTCTGCTATCCGCTTACCCGTTATGCGCGCACGTTGCAAAGGAGATGGCATGCCGCTCGTTGAAACCCGGGGTCTCGAAAAGAACTTCGGCACCCATCATGTGCTCAAGGGCATCGATCTGTCCGTCGAGCGCGGGCAGGTCGTGTCGATCATCGGCCGCAGCGGCTCGGGCAAGAGCACGCTGCTGCGCACGCTCAACGGGCTCGAGAGCATCGACGCGGGCACGATCTCGGTCGACGGCGAACGCGTCGATGCACGGCATGCGGATTTACGTGCGCTGCGACTGAAGGTCGGCATGGTGTTCCAGCAATACAACCTGTTTCCGCATCTGAGCGCCGGACAGAACGTGATGCTCGCGCAGTCGGTGGTGAAGAAGTCGCACCGCCAGCAGGCGCGCGCGATCGCGGAACTGATGCTTGAACGCGTCGGCCTCGGCGACAAGTTCGACGCGTTTCCGGAACAGCTGTCGGGCGGCCAGCAGCAGCGCGTCGCGATCGCGCGTGCGCTCGCGATGAAGCCGAGTGTCTTGCTGTGCGACGAGATCACGTCCGCGCTCGATCCCGAGCTCGTCGGCGAGGTGCTGGGCGTCGTCGAGCAACTCGCGCGCGAGGACATGACGCTGATCATGGTCACGCACGAGATGAACTTCGCGCGGGCGGTGAGCGACCGGATCGTGTTCATGCACCAGGGACGCGTGTGGGAGAGCGGGACGGCCGAGGAAATCTTCGAGCGGCCGCAGACGGTGGAGTTGACGCGGTTTCTGAGCAGCGTGCGGAATCCGGAAACCGCGGCGCGTTGACCGACACGGCCGTGCGGCCGGGCCGCGACCAGATGACAAGACCGTAATCGAAGCCTCACCTTCCGGACAGCGCGCGAATCGCAGAATGGACACCACTCCTCATCGCATCGATGCGGAGCGGATGTCCGGCCTGATCTGCGGACGCGAACACGCTATCTTTGAGAGGTGAAGGTCATGAACAAGCTGATTCGTGCAGTCCTGATTTCCTGTGCGCTGAGCGCACCGGTCGCCGCTTTTGCGCAAACCGCCGACCATACGGTCACGCGCGCCGACGTGCGCGCCGACCTGGTTCGGGCCGAGCGCGACGGTACGGTGCCGACGTCGAACTGGGACTATCCGCCGAGCACGCAGACGATCGCGCGCAATCGCGAGCTGTATGCGATCGCGCATGGCGACAGCCACACGGCAATGGCCATGACGTCGGCCGCCGTGTCGACCGCGAGCGCGCAATGAAGCGGGCCGCCATATCGATACGCGTGACGGGGCTGGCGATCGCCGCGTGGCTTGCGGCGGCCGCGGCCCCGGCTTTCGCGCGCGGGCAGCCGCAACTGCCCGATGACGACGGCGGGCGCGCCAGCGTGCTGCGCGCGTTGAACCCCGACTTCGATCCGCACCGCGCGGCGCTCGACCTCCGACCGGCGAGCCGTCACGCCGCGCCCATCAGCCGCGCGCCGAGCGCGATCCCGCGCGCGGACAACAGCGCGCTGGCCGCCCGCTGACGGGCGTCCCAGCCCGCCAGCGCGGCGTCGAACGCGACGCCGCGTGCGACGTCGCGCAACGCTTCGGCGAGATCGACCGCGTTGTCCGCCGCTTTCGCGACGCCCCCCGCGGTGTGCGGGCGCACGATGCACGCGGCGTCGCCGAGCAGCACCGCGCGGCCGAACGCCATGCGTGCGGCCGCGAGATCGACGATCGCCTGCGCGAACGGCGCGGCGGTCGCATCGACGAGCGCGGCGAGTGTCGGCGCGAGCATCCGGTCGGCGGCGTCGACGAGTTCCGCGCGGTTGTCGTCGCGCATCGCGCCGGGCGGCAGCGACCCGTCGCGCTGCGTGCCGTCGCGCGCGAGGAACAGCGACGGCAGCCGGTCGGACGCGAGCCGCCGGTACCACACCCAGTTCACGCGCCGCCCGCCCGGTTCGGTCGCGCCGTCGGCGCCGGGCACCAGATAGGTGAGGAACAGGTGCCGGTCGCCTTGCTGGAACGTGAAGCGTTCGCGCAGCATGATCAGCACCTGCTCGGGCAGCGCGCGTTCGTCGACGAGCCCGCGCCACGCGACATAGCCCGCGTACGCCGGCTGCACGTCCGGCAGCAACTGCGCACGCACCGTCGAGCGGCCGCCGTCCGCACCGATCAGCAGGTCGGCCGTCTCGGCGCGGCCGCTCGCGAAATGCGCGACGATCCGCTCGCCGTCCTGCTCGAACCGCTCGAATGCGTCGCCCGCGTGGATGATTTTGGCCGGCAGCGCATGCTTCAGCGCCGTGTAGATCACGTTCCACCCCGTCTGCGTCTGCGGCATCGCGAAGCGCTGCACGATCCGGTCCTGCGCGTCGACGTAGATCCGGTCGACCGAATCGACGCCCGCGTCGCGCGGCAGCGCCACGCCGCCGAACGCGAATGCGCGCTCGATCGGCGGCTGCAGCACGATGCCGCCGCCGCGGCTGTCGAGTGCGTGCGGCGATTGCTCGAAGACGCGGACGTCCCAGCCGGCCGCGCGCAGCGCGGTCGCCGCAAACAGCCCGCCGACCGATCCGCCGGCGATGACGGCCTTGCGGCCCGATCCGTGTTCCATCCGATGGTCCCTCGATGATGCCGCGTGCGGCGAACGGCGCATCAGCCGCCCCAGCCGCGCAGGAAATCGAGCAGCAGCGCGTTCACGCGCTCGGGCTGCTCCTCGTGCGGCAGATGTCCGCACTGTGCGATCGGCTCGGCGCGCAGGTGGGTTGCCATGCTTTCCCACACGGCCTTCATGTCGAACATTTTGCCGACCGCGTAGAAATCCTCGCCCCAGATCGCCATGGTCGGGCACGCGATCCTGACGTCCGCATCGACGAGGTCCTGCTGTACGTCTTCCGCGTTCGCGCGATAGTCGGCCAGCGCGCCGCGCACGGCGCCCGGACGCCGATACGCGCGCACGTAGGTGTCGAACGCATCGCCCGAGATCGCGTGCGGGTTGTAGCACCAGTCGGCGAAAAAATAGCTGAGCCATTCGGCTTCCTTGCCGGCGATCAGCGCCTCCGGCAGGTCGGGCACCTGGTGGAACAGGAAAAACCAGTACGCGCGGGCCGTTTCCGCGGTCATGTTCTGCGCGACGATGCGCGTCGGCACGTTGTCCATCACGACGAGCCGGTCGACACGTTCGGGGAAGTCCTTCGCGAAACGCGTCGCGACGCGTGCGCCGCGGTCGTGCCCGACGAGCGCGATGCGCCCGATGCCGAGCGCATCGAGCAGCGCGGCGACGTCGCGCGCCATGTTGCGCTTGTCGTAGCCGGCCGCGGGCTTGTCGGTTTCGCCGTAGCCGCGCAGGTCGGGCACGATCACGCGATAGTGCCGTGCCAGCGCCGGAATCTGGAAGCGCCACGCGAAGCTGGTTTCGGGGAAGCCGTGCAGCAGCACGACGACGGGCCCCGCGCCGGCATCGATGACGTGCTGGCGGATGCCGTTCGCCGTAACGGTGTGGTGGGTCGGTGCAAGCGTGTCGGTCGTCATGGGGAATCCCGGTTGTGCGGGCGGTGCGCGATACGGCACGCGTCCGATGCTGTCCGAGGATAGGGCAAGTGACGTGCGTCGCGGCTGAATCGTTCTGAACCGGCCTGAGCGCCACGCCACGCCGGCATCACTTGCGGCGGGGGCGCTTGCCGGATGCGTCGGACGCCACACGCTGCAGCGCGGCCGGCGTGCCGTTGAGGAACGCATCGATCTGCCGTTCGATTTCCGCGTCGAGATCGTCGGGCACGGGCAATCCGTATACCCACTTGCGCACGCCGAGATAGAAGATGCTCGCGTGCAGGCTCCACACCAGTTCGATTTCCGCGTTGCGCTGCGCTTCCGACGCCGGTGTCGCGATGTCGTACGCATGCCGCAGCTCGCGCAGCACCGGCAGGAACACGCGTTCGCGCAACCGCGACAGATAGCGCGTATTGAAGCCCTCGCGGCTGAGCCCCGCGAAGATGAACGTGCGGATCCATTCGCGCCGCAGGATCGTCTGCGCGTACGACCGGTAGAACGCGACGAGCCGCTGCTGGAGCGGAACCGAGCGGTCGGCGATCAGCTTTTCCCACTCGGGGTCCCACGTGTAGACCTCGTCGTATACGCGATCGATCAGCGCTTCCTTGCTCGGGAAATACCGGTAGAGCAGCGGCTGGGTCACGCCGATCTGCCGCGCGAGCTCGCGCGTGCTGCCGGAGAAACCGTGGGTCGCGAAGTGTTCGACCGCCTTTTCGACGATCTGTCGTTCGCGTGCTTCCGGCGTGAGGCGGCGGCCCGATGTGCCGGCGGTGTCGTCGGCGGTCGTCCCGCGCGCACGGGGCGCTGCATTGCGCTTGGTCTCGGTCATGCGTCGGCTCCTGAATGGGCCATTCTGCACTTATCGATCGAAAAATAGCAAGGCGCGCCCCGGCGAGGGGCCGCGCGGCAGGCCGCGAAGGCGGGCGTCGTGCCGCGCGCGGTTCGGCGGTTTCAGATAATTTCAGGTCGCCGCCATGACTTTCAGGCCCGCATTCCCTACGCTTGCTCCCGAACCGCTGCACGAGGCCGAAGCCCTTCGGCCGGCCCGCGGCGCAACCGGAACGGACCATGGCTTACCTGACCTCGCCGGGAGCCGGCATCGCAGTCGGCTTCCTGCACCCCCTCGTGCGCGTGCTCGCTGCGCGGGTCCGCGATGCGGACACCTTCGATAGAACCGCGGAAGCCACGACATGCAGCCCGCGCAAGTAACGGCAGCGGGCGCGGCGGCCCCCGATCATCTGCGCGGCGAGGATGTGTTCCTCGCCTCGATCGCCGGCTATGTCGACACGCTTGGCTTCGTCGCGCTGTTCGGGCTCTTTACCGCGCACGTCACCGGCAACTTCATCCTGATCGGCTCGGGCCTCGCCGGTGTCGGCCAGGGGCTGATGATCAAGTGGCTTGCGTTTCCGGCGTTCATCGCGGGCATCGTGGCCGCCCGCCTGCTCGATCACCGGATGCGCGTGCGCGGGCATGGCCCGCGGGCGTGCTCGCTGTATGCACTGCAGACGATCCTGCTGGCCGGCTTCATGCTCGCGGGTGTCGCGGCGTCGCCGATCGGCAGCGCCGATGCGCCCGCGACGATCGTCTGCGGGCTGCTCGGTGCGGCGGCAATGGGCGTGCAGAACGCGCACGGCCGGCTGACCGCGCGCACCGTCGTCGCGAACACCGTGATGACCGGCAACGTCACGCAGGCGGTCATCGATGCATTCGACTGGCTCGTGCCGATCGCCGCGCCGGCCGAACGGGAAGCCGCACGCGCGCGGCTGCGACGCACGCTGCCGCCGGTTGTTGGTTTCGCGATCGGCGCGGGCGCCGGCGCGACCGCGTACCTGTACGCCGGGTTCTGGGCCCTGGCGCTGCCGCTTGCGGCGCTCGGCTTCCTCACCTGGCGATCCGGCCGCGCCGGCGAGCCGTCCGCGTCGCGCTGAACGCCGATTCCGCACGCGGCGTCGGCTGCGTGCGCCACCGGGGCGGCGGCGAAGCCGCCCTGCGTTTCTTCATTTCATTCAACGCCGACTTCGAGAACCGCTTGATTGATGCAGCTTGATTGATGCAGGTCGGCAAGCGCGAGACCGCTCGACCGTTCGCGGAAAGCGCAGCGTCACGCGCGCGCGGTGAACCGGTCGACGAGGTCGTGGTGACCGAGCTGTTCGACCCACCACCGTAGCGCGCGTCCGGCTTCGTCGGCGCGCCACGCGATATAGCAATGGGTCGTGTCGCGCATGCCGGTGACTTCCCGCGCGACGAGCCTGCCTTGCGCGATCGCGGGCGCCGCGATGCAGTCCGGGAGGGTACCCACCGCGAGTCCTTCGCATTGCGCGGCCAGTTTCGCGGCGAGCGTCGGCACCGCGAGATACGGTTGGCCGGCGTCAAGCGCGACCGGCTGCGGCTGAAGTTCGCGGGACGTGTCGGAGATCACCGCGCCGCGATACGCGACGATCGACGTCATCGACAGCGGTTCGGGCAGCGCCGCGAGCGGATGGGTAGGGGCGACCGCGAACACGTGCCGGAGCGTGCCGATGGGCTGCGCGACGATGTCCGGCAGTTCCGGAGGCTCGCCCGCCGCGCCGACGATCAGATCGGCCCGCCGCGAAATCAGCGCATCCCAGGTGCCGCCGAGCACTTCGGTGGAGAAGCGCAGTCGCGTGTCCATTTCAAGATCGTAGAACGCGTGAACGTATGGCCACATCATGTCGAACGGCAGTATCTCGGCGATGCAGACACGGACTTCGGTTTCCCAACCTTGCTGCGCGCGCTGCGCCTTCCGTTCGAGCTGTTCGGCGGCATGAAGGAGACGGCGACCTTCCTCGACGACGACGCGGCCCGCATGCGTGAGCTTCGCACGACGCCCGCTGCGATCGAACAACGCGACGCCGAGATCGCTCTCGAGCTTCTGTACGACGTATGTCAGTGCGGACGGCACGCGGTGCACCAGCTCTGCCGCGTCGGCAAACGTACCGGTGCGGTCGATCGCGTCCAGTGCCTCGAGTGCTTCGAAAGACAGCTTCATGGCGAGTTTCGCTACGGCAAGGGCATCAGGCGATGTCGCGCCGTCGGGCGACGCTGATTCCAATACTGTTCACAACGGTCCGCCGCCGCATTCGCTCGACGTCCGCCTGTCACGTCGGTGTCGATTCGCTGCGCTTCACGGCAGCGTCGGCGTGTGCGCCGGGCAGCGCGCCGAACATGTGCTGGCTGCACTTCGCGTCGCGCCACGCGGTTCCCAGTCGGATCCCGTCGAACATCCGTCGCACCACGGGAAGGATCTGTTCGCCGGCCAGAATGCCGAGCAGGCCCACCAGGGCGACGGCGGGCGGCGCCGGCGATTGCACGCCGATCAGCGCGTAAACGACGCCGGCGAGGATGCCGGCGAGCAGTGAAGCAATGTACGGTTTCATGGGTCTGGAATGGAATGACGGCCGTTTAAAAATACGGATGAATACCGGGCTGGCGTCGATCCGAAAGTCTTGGGCCAGCCTATCAGGTCTGCGCGTTCGTCGTCAGCGCATTCAATGAAATTCAGATCTTTTCAGTCTGAATTCAGCGCGTGGCGAGAATCAGAACAATTAACTGGTGCGGTCGCACATTCGCGTATTGAATGACGCAGGCCCGGTTGCCGGCACCGCGCATTGGACGCTTCGCGGATTCGTCGGCCAGGCGAGTCTCATCTTTCTCTGCGTCAAAGGACATCACCATCATGAGCAACCCCAAGCTTGAAGTACTTACCCCGCACAACAGCCAGCTGATCTTCATCGACCAGCAGCCGCAAATGGCGTTCGGCGTGCAGTCGATCGATCGCCAGACGCTGAAGAACAACGTCGTCGGCCTTGCGAAGGCCGCGAAGGTCTTCAACATCCCGACCACGATCACGACGGTCGAAAGCGAGAGCTTCTCGGGCCACACGTATCCCGAACTGCTCGACGTGTTCCCGAACCAGAAGACGCTCGAACGCACGTCGATGAACTCGTGGGACGACCAGAAGGTGCGCGACGCACTCGCCGCGAACGGCCGCAAGAAGGTGGTCGTGTCGGGCCTGTGGACCGAAGTCTGCAACACGACGTTCGCGCTGTGCGCGATGCTCGAAGGCGACTACGAGATCTACATGGTCGCCGACGCATCGGGCGGCACGACGCAGGCTGCGCACGATATCGCGATGCAGCGCATGGTGCAGGCCGGCGTGGTGCCGGTCACGTGGCAGCAGGTGCTGCTCGAATGGCAGCGCGACTGGGCGCGCCGCGAGACGTACGACGCGGTGATGGCGATCGCGAAGGAGCATTCGGGCGCATACGGGATGGGCGTGGACTACGCGTACACGATGCTCCACAAGGCACCGCAGCGCACCGCGACGCCGCACGAGTCGATTGCGCCGGTTCCGGCGAAGTAAGTGAAGACGGCCGGTAACGGCTGATGCCGGTGCGGCGGGTTCGACGCGAACGCGCCGCATGGGCTCCATTGCCGCGGGCGGCGGACGTGACCGAAACACGAATGCCGCCCGCGGCATGCTGGTCGAAACACTGCGCCTGCATTTGAATTTGTCCGGGAGATTTATCGCATGGAACCTTATCTGGTTTCCCTTGGTGCGGGCCTGCTGATCGGTGTGATTTACAGCGCCATCAAGGTTCGCTCTCCCGCACCGCCGCTGATTGCGCTGGTCGGGTTGCTCGGCATGCTGATCGGCGTGCAAGCCCTACCCACCGTCAAACAACTCTTTGGCTTCTGATCAACAAGAGGTGATGCATATGACCGCAACCGTGACCCAACCGGATCTGATCCTGCACAACGGACGATTCACGACGCTCGACCGCGCGAACCCGGTCGCGACCGCCGTCGCGATCAAGGACGGCCGCTTCGTCGCCGTCGGCAGCGAAGCGGACGTGATGCCGCTCGCGGGCCGCGCGACGAAGGTGGTCGATCTCGGCGGCCGCGGCGTGCTGCCGGGTCTGATCGACAACCACTGCCACGTGATTCGTGGCGGACTGAACTACAACATGGAACTGCGTTGGGACGGCGTGCCGTCGCTCGCGCTCGCGATGGAGATGCTCAAGCAGCAGGTCGCGATCACGCCCGCGCCGCAGTGGGTGCGCGTGGTCGGCGGCTTCACCGAACATCAGTTCGTGGAGAAGCGGCTGCCGACGATCGAAGAACTCAATGCGGTCGCGCCGGACACGCCGGTGTTCATCCTGCACCTGTACGATCGCGCGTTGCTGAACGCGGCCGCGCTGCGTGTCGTCGGCTATACGAAGGACACGCCGGAGCCGCCGGGTGGCACGATCCTGCGCGATGCCGCGGGCAACCCGACCGGCCTGCTGCTCGCGAACCCGAACGCGACGATCCTCTACGCGACGCTCGCGAAGGGGCCGAAGCTGCCGTTCGAGTATCAATACAACTCGACGCGCCATTTCATGCGCGAGCTGAACCGGCTCGGCGTGACGGGCGTGATCGACGCGGGCGGCGGGTCGCAGAATTATCCCGACGATTACGAAGTGATCCGCAAGCTGCACGACGCGGGCGAGATGACGATCCGGATCGCGTACAACCTGTTCACGCAGAAGCCGAACGCGGAGAAGGAAGACTTCGTGAACTGGACGAAGAGCGTCAAGTACCACGACGGCACCGACTACTTCCGCAACAACGGCGCCGGCGAGATGCTGGCGTTTTCGGCGGCCGACTTCGAAGACTTCCGCGTCGCGCGTCCGGACCTGCCCGCGCAGATGGAGGACGATCTCGAAGGCGTCGTGCGCGTGCTCGCGGAAAACCGCTGGCCGTGGCGCATGCACGCGACCTATGACGAAACCATCAGCCGCGCGCTCGACGTGTTCGAGAAGGTCAACGAGGACATTCCGCTCGACGGGCTGAACTGGTTCTTCGATCACGCGGAAACGATCACCGAGCAATCGATGGACCGGATCGCCGCGCTCGGCGGCGGTATCGCGGTGCAGCACCGGATGGCGTACCAGGGCGAATACTTCGTCGAGCGCTACGGCGCGCAAGCCGCGGAGGCGACGCCGCCGGTCGCGAAGATGCTCGCCAAGGGGCTCAAGGTGTCGGCCGGCACCGACGCGACGCGCGTTGCGTCGTACAACCCGTGGGTATCGCTTTCGTGGCTCGTGACGGGCAAGACGGTCGGCGGCATGCGCATGTATCCGCAGCGTAATCTGCTCGATCGCGAAACCGCGCTGCGGATGTGGACCGAGTATGTGACGTGGTTCTCGAACGAGGAAGGCAAGAAAGGACGCATCGCGGTGGGCCAGCTTGCCGACCTGGTGGTCCCCGATCGCGATTTCTTCGGGTGCGCGGAGGACGATATCGCCGCCACGACCGCGTTGCTGACGGTGGTCGACGGGAAGATCGTGTGGGGCGCGGGGCCGTTTGCGTCGCACGACGCGCCGATTCCGCCGGCGATGCCGGACTGGTCGCCGGTGCGCGAATTCGGCGGCTATGGCGGTTGGGGCGCGACGCAGCGCAACGGTGCGCCGCTGCAACGCGCGGCGGCGGCCGCAGCGATGTGCGGCTGCGCGAACGAATGCAACCTTCACCAGCATGCGCACGCGAGCGCATGGGCGAGCACGTTGCCGACGTCGGATGCGAAGAGCTTCTGGGGCGCGTTCGGGTGCTCGTGCTGGGCGATCTGATATCGCGTGCATACCGCTTTCAACGCCCCGGCATGGGTCCGCACGCTGCCGCTCGCGGTGCGCGCGTTTCTCGCCTGTCGTCCGGGCCGCCCGGATGAGCGGCCTGCATCCCGCTGAATCGGAATCCGCGCGCGGCGCCACGCCGCGCGCGTCAACATCACGGAGAAAACCAATGAGTTCATTCAACCTGCGCAACCTGCTGCGCATGACCGCCGCGTCGTCGGCCGTGCTCGCCGCGCTGCTGGCCGGCGCGCCGGCATTCGCCGACGAAACCCACCTCGACGACATCGCGTCGCCGGCCGCCGCCGCGCGCTCCCCCGCGATCGCGGTCGGCCCGCAGTACGACACGACCCACGTGTGCGTCGCGCCGGAAGACTTCGATCGCTTCACCGACAGCTTCGTCGCGACGTTCGGCGGCAAGAAGTCGAAGCAGGGCGTATTCCAGGTCACGCCGACGCCGAGCCAGACGATGTCGCAGCTCGTGCTGACGCCGGTCGGCACGATCTCGGTATTCGGTTTCAAGACGCCGATCCCGTATCCGTTCTGCGAGGAACGCACCGGCTATCTCGTCACCGACATGGACGTCGCGGTGAAGTCGGCGCGCGCGCATGGCGCGGACATCGTCGTGACGACGTTCCCCGACCCGATCGGCCGCGACGCGATCGTCCGGTGGCCGGGCGGCGTGAACATGCAGCTGTACTGGCACACGCAGGCGCCGAACTACGACCCGCTGCAGACGGTGCCGGAGAACCGCGTGTACGTATCGCCGGAAAGCGCGAGCAAGCTCGCACGCAACTTCGCCGCGTTCTCGCACGGCAAGATCGTGTCCGACGTGCGCCATGCGCCGGGCATCGAGATCGGCCGGCCGAACGATACGTACCGCCGCATTCGCATCGAGTCGGGCTTCGGCAAGATGACCGTGCTCGCGACCGACGGCCACCTGCCTTACCCGTTCGGGCGCGAAATGACGGGCTATGAAGTCGCCGATCTCGCCGCGACGCTGAAGCAGGCCGAAGCCGCGGGCGTGACCGTGCTCGTGCCGCCGTTCAAGTCGGACGGCCGCGATGCGGCGCTCGTGCAGTTCTCGGGCGGCTACGTCGCCGAAATCCACGCGCGGTCGAAATGACGGTGCGCCGGCCGATGAAGCGATCGTGGCGCGGCGCGCTGCCGTGCGTCGTGCTGGCGGGCGGCGCCGCGTTGCACGCGGGATCGGCCGTCGGCGCCGATGCCGATGCCGATGTGGCGGCAGCCGGCGCGGCCGCGTCGCCGGCCGCCGCCGCCGCGGCGTGCACCGCGAAGCGCCCGACGGTGTCGTTCAACCGCTGGCAGGAAGACTGGTCGGTGCTCGCGAATCCGTGCGTGCCGCGCAAGCCGTTCGACGCGCTGAAATACATTCGGCTTGGCGACGATCCGTCGACCTACCTGTCGCTCGGCGCGAACCTGCGCGAGCGCTTCGAACTGAACAACGCGCCGCTGTTCGGCCTCGGCGCCGCGCACGACGACAACTACGTGATCCAGCGCGCGAACGTGCATGCGGACCTGCGCTATCGCGGGCACTTCCAGGCGTTCGTGCAGTTCGTCGATGCGCGGCCGTTCGGCAAGGACACGGTCGGCCCGGTCGACAAGGATCAGCTCGATATCGAGCAGGCGTTCGTCGCGTACGTCGATCAACTGGGGCCCGGCACGTTCAAGACGCGGATCGGCCGGCAGGAGATGGCGTTCGACTTGCAGCGCTTCGTGTCGGTGCGCGACGGCCCGAACGTGCGGCAGGCGTACGACGGACTGTGGACCGATTACGAAATCGGCAAATGGCGCTTGATCGGCTATGTGACGCGCCCGGTGCAGTATCGCAATGCGGCCGTGTTCGACGACGTGTCGAACCGGCACCTGCGATTCGACGGCGTGCGCGTCGAGCGCACCGCGACGGGGCCCGGCGATCTGTCCGCGTACTGGTCGCGCTATACGCGCGACAACGCGCGCTATCCGGATGCATCCGGCACCGAGCGGCGCGACGTGTTCGACATGCGCTACGCGGGCAAGACCGACGGGTTCGACTGGGACGTCGAGGGGATGCTGCAGACCGGCCACGTCGGGCAGGACACGGTCGGCGCGTGGGCGTTCGGCGCGCTGGGCGGCTACACGTTCGCGAAGACGGCCGGCACGCCGCGCGTCGGCATCCAGGTCGACGGCGCGTCGGGCGACGCGCATCCGGGGGACCGGCGCGTCGGCACGTTCAACCCGATGTTTCCGAACGGCTATTACTTCACGCTCGCCGGCTACACCGGATACAGCAACCTGATCCACGTGAAGCCGTCGCTGACGTTCAAGCCGGCCAGATCGGTGACGGTGCTCACCGCCGTCGGCTTCCAGTGGCGGCAGACGACCGCCGACGCGATCTACGGGCAGGGGATGTCGGCGGTGCCGGGCACGGCCGGCAAGGGCAGTGCGTGGACGGGGATGTACGCGCAGGCGCGCGTCGACTGGCTCGTGAACGCGAACGTCGCGCTCGCGCTCGAGGCCGTGCACTTCCAGCTCGGCTCGTCGATTCGCGCGCTCGGTGCGCGCAATGCCGACTATCTCGGGATGGAAGCGAAGTTCGGCTGGTGACGCGTCGCGTCGCCCCGCGCCGCACGTGTCAGCGCTGCGCGCGGGCGAGCGATTCGACGAAATCGATGAACGCGGTCACGCGCTTCGAGCCGCGCTGGTTCGGCAGGTACAGCGCGGTGACCACCGCGCGCGCCGAGCCCGGCGTCACGTCGTACTGATCGAACAGCCGCTGCAGGCGGCCCGCTTCGAGGTCCGCGTCGACGAGCCAGTCGGGCAGCAGCGCGATACCGGCGCCGTCGAGCGCGGCCTCGCGCAGCACCTCGCTGTGATTCGATTTCAGCCGGCCGGTGACGACGACCTGCGTCGTGCGTTGCGCGCCGGCGAACGTCCACGTCTGCTGGTCGACGCCGAAATGAAAGCGCAGGCACGCGTGATCGACCAGTTCGCCCGGCGTCGCGGGCGTGCCGTGCGCGTCGAGGTACGCGCGGCTCGCGACCACGTAGCGCCGGAACGTGCCGAGCGGCCGCGCGACGACTTCCGCGGTCGGGGCCGCGTCGCCGAGCCGGATCGCGACGTCGATCCGCGCGGACACGAGATCGACGCGTTCGTCGGTCAGTTGCAGGTCGAGGTCGAGCTTCGGATGGCGCGCGACGAACGCGGCGACGTGCGGCGCGATGCGTCGCAGCCCGTACGCGACCGGGACCGACACGCGCAGCGGCCCGGACGGCGCGTCGCCGCGGTCGGCCACCAGCGCGTCGGCATCGGCGAGTTCGCCGAGCACGCGTTTCGCTCGCGCATAGTAGACGGCGCCCGCGTCCGACAGCGTGACCTGCCTCGTGGTGCGGTTCAGCAGCACGGTGCCGAGCGATGCCTCGAGCGCATCCACTGCGCGCACGACGGACGAAGCGGCGAGATCGAGCCGGCGCCCCGCGCTCGAGAAGCCGCCGGCTTCCGCCACTTCGACGAATGCGCGCAGCGCGGAAAATTTGTCCATGGGGTTGCTAGCAGGCTGTTGAAATTGGATACGGTGTAAACGGGCGTTGCGAGCGGTGCGTTAGAGATATCGTGTTCATGATCTTGGGCAGACGAGAGCGATGCGCGGAATGGACGA
>NZ_CADFEH010000043.1:0-67783 GCF_902833155.1 Burkholderia sp. BCC1047
CTCTCAGAATAGTAGATCCTCGGCCTCTGCTTCATTTGCAACACCTCCGCTGCTTGCGCAGATTCTAGTGTGTTGCATCGACCGGTTGAATCCGCAACGCGCTTCGGCCGCTCTCTCCCGGTAGCGGCGTCATCGTAGATCCTAGCCCGTAGGAAGGCCACACAAGCGGCGCGGCAGATCGACTGATCGCTCCGCGGCTGCGAGTCTCGTATCCTCTACGTCCTCTCCGGGTCGGCCAGCGACGCCCACGGAAAACCATGAAGAACCAAAACAAAACCGGCCCGAGGCCGGCTGTGTTATCGAAGCGCGACATACCGCAAACGCCCCTTCACCGCATGCACGCCGCGGCCAGCTTCCCGACCGTAATCACCGCCTGCTCGATCTCCGGCGACCACGGGCTGCTGTAGTTCAACCGGATGAAGTTCCGGTAGTTGTCCGTGATCGAGAACATGTAGCCGGGCCCGATCGTGATCCCCTGCTCCAGCGCAAGCTGGTACAGCCGCATCGCATCGACCTGTGAGGGCAACTCGACCCACAGCACATACCCGCCCGCCGGGCTCGACATGCGCGTGCCGTCCGGAAAGAACCGCGACACCATCGCGCGCATCAGGTTCGCCTGCTGCGCATACGCCTTGCGAATCCGCCGCAGGTGATGCTCGTAGCCGTCGCGCTCGAGAAACTCCGCGATCGCCAGTTGCGGCAATGACGGCGTCGCGAGCGTATTCAGGAACTTCAGCTTCTCGACCTGATCGCGGTAGCGGCCCGGTAGCGCCCAGCCGATCCGGTACGCGGCCGTCAGGCTCTTCGAGAACGACGAGCAATGCAGCACGATCCCGGTCCGGTCGTAGGATTTCAGCGAACTCGGATGCGTGTCGCCGAAATACAGTTCGTTGTACACGCCGTTCTCGATGATCGGCATCCCGGCTTTCGTTGCGAACTCAACCAGTTCGCGCTTGCGCTCGTCCGGCATCTGGAAACCCAGCGGATTCTGGAAGTTCGGCATCACCATGCACGCGGCGATCGGCTGCGACTTCGCGATCGCGGCCAGCGCCGCGATGTCGATTCCGTATTCCGGATGCGTGGCCACCTCGATCGCCTTCATCCCCATCCGCTCGATCGCGTGCAGCATCGCGTAGAACGTCGGCGATTCCACCGCGATCGTGTCGCCCGGTTTCGCGACCGCCTGCAGGCACAGGTTGATCGCCTCCGTCGCGCCGACCGTCACGATGATCTCGTTCGGGTCCACCGACATCCCGTTTTCCAGGTAGCGGCGCGCGATTTGCCGGATCAGCCGCGGATGGCCGGGCGGCAGCCCGTCGGTCACGCCCCACAGCGACTTGTCGCGGCCGGCCGCGTACGCGTAGCGGTTCAGCTTCTCGAACGGGAACAGGCTCGGGTCCGGATACGGCGAACCAAGCGGCACCGCGTCGTCCGTGCCGATCGAGCGCAGCGTCGACAGCACGAGCCGGCTCACGTCGACCGACGACGAGATCGCGATCGGCTTCGACGGCCGCAGCTCGCGCACCGGCGCGTGCCCGTCGTCGCGCCGCAGGTTCACGAAATAGCCGGACTGCGGCCGGCTTTCGAGCAGCCCGCGGCTTTCCAGCAGCAGATACGCATGCAGTACGGTCGTGATGCTGATTCGGTGCTGCTGGCTTGCCTGCCGCACCGACGGAATCCGGTCGCCGTGCCGGTACACGCCCTGGCGGATCAGGCGCTCGATATCGTCCGCGAGTTTTTCATAGAGTTTCATCGTGCGCCTCCCGCCGGCGCGCGCGGCCGCGCCGTCAGGCCGTGTGAACCCGACACGCACATGTTTCGCCCGCCGAGCGGGCCATCGTGATTCCTGATCTTCCCCTCCGGTTTTGCCTTTTCCATCGCACTGGCTCTCTCTTGAAGATGCGCCGGCAGGATTCCGGAACAGCTGGATCTGCGGCACTGTGCACTTGATGATTGGATCTTAAGAGAAGAACAGTTGGCGGCGAGTACACACCTCGGACGCGCGAACAAGAGTACAGTTCGGCGCGAATCACGCATGACGAAAAAACTGTACGTCTTATGAAATGGCCGGACGGTCGGTTGGCCTGCCGGATCGGCCTGGAACGCCCGCCGCACCGGCGACGCAATTGGGGGGCACTACTGCAGGGTTTTCGTCGTGAAAGCCCACGCTGCACGCAGGACGGACCCGGCCCGCCAGCGTGATATCGAAACGCAGCGCCAAGAACCGCCTGAACCGGTGTCGGATCTGCCGCTGGGCGTGAGGGCGCGACATCGCCGGCACGTGCTGTCGCGCGTGTTCGCCGAACCGGTTGCGCAAGGGAGGATCACGCTCGACGAACGCCACGCGCGCGTCGGCGCGTGGCCGGTGCATTGCGCGACCGGCCGCGTGACGCGTGACGCGCGAAGGCGATCCGGTCGAACCGAGGATCGCGTCGTCGCCGTCGCCGCTGCGCGTGGTGCCGTGACTGCCTTATGACGAATCGCTGCTGCAGCGGGTCATCGACGTCGTCGCCGGGTTGCTCGACTGAGCCGACGCCGAGCAGCAGGCGGCAGGCGGCGTCATCGCGCCGCCTGCTGCCGCTGCACCTCCTGCGCTTTCATCTGCAGATACGCACCCCGCTCCACCTCGTGCAGTTGCTGCGGATACTGCTCGGTCGCGTCGAACCAGCGCGCGAGGCGCTGGTCGATCGGCTTGTCGAGCGTCGCGAGATACGTGTCGATCGCGAGGTAGTAGCGCATCGTGTTGCGCTCCAGCAGCCCGCGCACGCCGCCGACGTACTGCGGCTGCCCGGCCGACGCGGCGCCGACGGTCGTGAACCCGACCTTGTCGCTGCCGACCGTCGCGAGATAGGTCTTCATCGCCATCCGGCCGACCGTGCCGAAACCATACGAATACGTGAGATGCAGGAACGTGCGCGACGCGCCGACCGGCACGGCCTCGAGCGCGATCCGGTAATCCTTCGTGCCCATCGGGCCGCTGTCGGCGGTCAGGTCGACCTGGAAATAATCGGGCGTCGCGGCGGCCACGCGATAGCGGAACTGCACGCGATAGGTGTCCGACAGCTTTTGCTCGATCTTGCGGCCGAGGTTCACGTCGAGCACCGGGCCGTTGCCGCCGCTCGACGCATGACAGTACTTGGTGTTCAGGTGCAGGATCAGCACCGCGCACCAGTTCGCGGGGCCTTGCGCGGGATCGTTGAGCTGGCCGTTCACGGCCGCGAACGGATAATCGACGACCGCGTAGATGTCGCCCTTCAGCGACGACGACGCCTCCGACGATTCGAGCACCACGGGCCGGTGAAACGCGTTGTCCTTCAGTTGGGGCCCGAGGCTGCGATAGCGGTCGAGCAGCGCGGCCGCGCCGCTCGCGCCTTCCGCGCCGAACGACAGCGCGCTCCAGCCGACACACAGGCTCACGACGAGCACATGCCATGCGCGGCGCGCCAGCCGCGGGCGGCGCGTCAATCCGGATGTCTCCATGTTGGTACTCCCTGGCGCACGATGGTCGCGCGCATGTGCCACAGAATACGCCTGCCCGCCGCGCGGCGTGGCGCGGCATGCGGCGCGATCGTCATCGGCTTCGCTTCACCGGCAGCGGCAGGTGCGCGGCGGTGATCCGGATCAGCGTCGCCAGCCATTCGCGGTCGTCCCAGCGATCGCCGGCAATCACGAGATGCGGCTTCGCGCTCGGATACGGCGGGGCTTCGTCGTACGCGCCGAGATACGTGCGGCCTTCGGGCGTCGGCTTGACGAACAGCCGGTCGTCGCAGACGAGCGCGACCATCCTGCCGTCGCAATAAATGCCGTATTCGCCGAACATCTTGCGGGCCGATACCGTACCGGCCGCCGCGATCTGCTCGACGATGAAATCGACCGTGCTTTGGCTCGACGCCATATGAATCTCCGGGATCGAAACATCGTCTGACCGGCGTCGATGCCGCGCCGTTCCACTCATTTGTCGATGCCGAACGCGCTCGACATCTGCCGCGCCCGCTTCACGTCGTCGCCATGCAGATAGATCGACGTCGTCGAGATCGACGCATGCCGCAGGTTGTCGCGCACCGTCGTCAGCTCCGCGCCGCGCGCCAGCGCGTGCGTCGCATGCGTATGACGCATCCAGTGCGGGCTCGCCTGGCGCAGCTTGTGCGCGAGCGCCGGGTGGTCGGCTTCGACGGCGTCGGCCGTCTGCGCGAAGAACCGCTGCATCACCTTCCACAGCCGCACGCTCGTGATCGCGGCCGCGTCGTCTTCCGCGAGGCTCGGAATCAGCGGCGTATCGGGCCGCCAGCGCGCCGGCGTGACCGGCAACCGGCGCGCGACCAGATAGCGATCGAGCGCCGTACGCGCGAGCGGCGGCAGCGCGACGCGGGCGGCCTTGCTGCCCTTGCCGATCACCTTCAGCCACGCGTCGCCGTGCGCGTCCGTCTCGATGTCGCCGAGCGTCGCGCCGACCAGCTCGCTCGCGCGCAGCCCGGTCGCATAGCCGAAATCGAGAATGAAACGCAATCGTTGCGCGGCGGCCGGCGTCCAGCCCGACTGCGGCGCACCGTCGCCCGCGCGCTGGCCGAACTCGAGCCCGTCGGCGATCGTGCGGACCAGCAGCCACTCGCCTTCGGTGAACGCATGCGACGTATCGAGCGCGGTCGCGCCGCGCGTGTCGCGCACCTTCACGCCCGCGAACGGATTCGCGAGCAGGTAGCGCTGCTCGATCAGCCAGCGGAACAGCGCACCGAGCACCGACAGCGTGTACGCCGCCGAGCGCGCGGACAGCGCGCCCGAGAACGGCCGCCAGTCGGGCGCGCCGCGCGGCCGCACGGGCCCGACCCAACGCTCGTGCGGCGTCGGCCGCCGGATGAACGCGCGATACGCGAGCGCATCCTCGGTCGTCAGCGACGACAGCGCGCGGCCGCGCTCGACGATCGCCCACAGGATCAGCCGCTCGGCCTCTTTCCGGTACGCGCGCCGCGTCGCGGCCGATTCGTGCAGCGACAGCCACGCGTGCACGGCCGCGTAATCGTTGTCCGCGTCGAGTGTGCTGGTCGCGCGCGGCGCGCGGAACGTGCCGGCCGAGCCGTCGACTTCGTGCGGCAGCTTCAGGTGCTCCCACGGCACGATGCTGCCGCGCGGCGTCGCGGCGATCAGCGCACGCGCCCGTTCGGTCAGGTCCGGATGCGCGGCGAAGAACGCGTCGATGCGCCGCGCGCTGGCCATGCCGAGGCCCGCGATCGCCCGCCACCACTGGCGCCGGCGCGGAATCCGCACCGTCAGGTCGGCGAGCGTCGCGATCCCGTGCGCACGCAGTGCCGCGACCGCGCGCGCCGGCAGCCACAGGCCGACGTCGTCGCTGATCTGCGGGACCGGCGCGCGCGCATGACGCAGCAGGCCGATCGCGTCGGTGGCCGCTTTCGCCTCCCGCAAACGCTCACCGTCCGCATGGCCGAGCCGTTCCGCGAGATCGGGGCGGCCAACCTGCCGCGCGACGCGCACGAGGCGACGGCGGATCGCGCCGATCACGCCGCGCGCCGAGCGCCCGTCGCCGAGCCGGTCGGGCAGGTAGCGTTCGACGGCCTGACGCACGGTCATGCCCGCGTACCACGCGCGCAGCGCGGCCAGTTCGTCGGCGTCGGGAAAGCCTGCGGGCGCAGGCGCGGAATCGGCGGAAAGCGGTGCAGTGAGGCGCGGTTTCATGGGCGCCAGTTTGACAGAAGCGCCGAGCGGGCGGCAACGTTGAAGCGGCTGATGATTCAGGCCGGCCGGGACGGCACGAAATCGCCGGCGACGACACGTGACCACGCGAAATCACGGCGTGACAACGGCTGTCGCCGGTCGTCGCGAAACCGTGGCCCGACGGGCGCCGCGCCCCCCGTGCGGGTCACTCCTCGCCTTTCGGCCCCGGGTTCAGCATCACGACGAAGCCGGCGACGCCGACGATCAACGCGAGCGCGCCACCGCACAGCGCCGTCGCGGCATCGAACAGCAGGCCCGTCACGACGGCCATCATGCCGGCGAGCGACACGAACACGGCGATCGCCGCGACGACGATCCGGTACTGGCGGCGTATCATCGCGCGCGCCGCGTCATGCCGCGGCCGCGGCGGCCGCCGCGTCGACGTCGTCGCCGCGAATCAGCAGCACCGGGCACTTCGAGCCGCGCACGAAGCGCTCGGCGACGCTGCCGAGCAGCACGCGCCGGATGCCGCGCCGCCCGTGCGTACCGACCACCGCGAGATCGATCCCGTGCTCGTTCACGTAGCGTTGCAGGCGTTCCGCGACGTCCTCGCCGATGCTCTCGGTCTCGACGAGTTCGGCTTCGCCCTTCGCGCCGGCCAGCGCGATGATCTGTTCGGCCTCGCGCAGCACCTTGCGCCCGTCGTCGCGGATTTCCTCGACGAGCGCGTGCGGATCGAGACGGCCCGCATACGTGAACAGCACCGACTTGTCGACCACATACACCGCGTTGACGTGCGTGTCGCCCGCCAGCGCCACCTTCACGGCTTCGGCGAGCGCCTGTTTCGACGAAGCGCTGCCGTCGACGGCCACCATGATTTTCTCGTACATGCGAACCTCGCTGGGGTGAGTTGCCGCACGCGCTGTCGCGCACGGCCATGCCACCATCATCGGCCGGCGGCGGGTCCGGATGTTGACGGCGGTCAAGCCCCGGCGCTACCGCCGCATGCGGCAAAGCGACGCGACGGGAAGCGGCCGGCTTGCGTTGTCGCTCAGCCCCCGAACCGGGCAGGCGATGCGAACGCCGCTGCCCTTTCGAGCGCCCATCGCGCCGAAGGCGCTATCATCGACTATGCGACTTTCGTCCGGCCCTTTTTTGCGGGCCCCACTTTCAACTCGCTCAACCGACATGACAACGACTACCGAACGCGTGGACGGCGCCGCCCAGCATCTCGTCGCCGCCCGCCATGCCGGCTCGCCCGGCCCGCTGTTGCCCGATGCACTGCGCCCCGACGACATCGACACCGCGCTCGCGATCCAGCAGCGCGTGGCCGATCTGCTCGGCGAACCCGTCGGCGGATGGAAATGCGCGTTGCCGCCGCCCGATCGCGTGATCCTCGCGCCGATCTTCGCGTCGACGATCCGCGAAGCCGATGCGCCGTACCGCGTCGTCGGCGGGCCGATCGTGCGGATCGAGCCGGAAATCGCGTTCGTGCTCGATCGCGGCCTGCCCGCGCGCGCGCAGCCGTATGACGAAGGCGACGTGCGCGCGGCGATCCGGGAAGTGCGCATCGTGCTCGAGGTACTCGGCTGCCGCTATGCGGAACCGGCGCGCGCATCGAAGTTCGAGCTGCTGGCCGACGGGCAATTCAACCAGGGGCTTTGCGTCGGCCCGGTCGTGCCCGACGGGCTGAACGTGCCGCTCGCGACGCTCGCGCTGTCGTTCGAAGGCGCGCTGAACCGCACGATCGACGGCCGCCACCCGGACGGCGATCCGCTGAAGCCGCTGGTATGGCTCGTCAATTTCCTCGCGTCGCGCGGCGATGCGGTGCGCGCCGGCCAGATCGTGACGACCGGCTCGTACGCGGGCGCGATCGACGTGCCGCTCGGCGATGCGCTGAAGGTGCGCTTCGGCGAGCTCGGCAGCCTGTCGGTGACGCTGACCGCTTGACGGGTCAGGTCTCTTTCACGCCCAGACCGCCATGTCGCTGACACCGCTTCCCGCCCTGCTCGACGCCATCCTGCGCGCCGTCGCGCGCCGTTACCGGCTGCCGCCGCTCGAGCGCGCGTCGTCGCTGACCGACGCGACGAACCCGGCCACCGCGCTGGCGATCGTGATCGAGGAAGCGCGCAGGATGCGGGCGGACGGCCACGCGCCCGGCGCCGACTTGCGGCAGCGCTTCATCGATGCGCTCGCGCGGATGATCCGCGACGCGATGGATCCGTCATCCGGCGATCCGTCGTTTCAGGCGTCGGTGCTGCGTCACGATGCGCCGAACGTGCGCGAATACGCGTCGTTGTCCGCGCACGCCGAGCAGGACCGGCGCGCGCTCCACTCGGCCGTCAACGCGATCGCGCACCCGGCCAAGCTCGAGCGCAGCGCCCAGGCCTGGCAACGCGACGGCCTCGCGCGCCTGCATGCGGCGGTCACTTCGGCGTCGTGGGCCGAGCTGCACGCGGCGCTCGCGCATCTGCTCGCACTGCCCGAGATGGCGGCCGACCCGGCGTTCGAGCAGGACATCGTCAAACTGAAGGACAGCCCCGCGCTCGAACGCATGCTGCGGCTCGATGCGCTCGCCGCGGACAAGGACGTCCGTCGCTACCGCGCGCTGTGGGTCCGGCAGGGGCCGCTCGTCGGCAGCACGGTCGCCGTCGCGCAGGGCGTCGCGTCGCAGCAGCGCGGCGCAGCCGTCGAAGCGCTGGCGGCGCAGGTGCTCGACGCACTGGCGCGCAGGCTCGACGCGGTGGACGAGCAGCGCACCTACCGCGTCGTCACGTCGATGCGCGTGCCGTCGTCGATCCCGGGCCGGCACGACCGCGCGAAAACCGAATGGGATGCGATCCTGCTCGAACGCGCGCGCGGCAACGACCCGGCGCCCGCGTGGAACGTGCGCTTCCTCGTCGAGGCGAAGGCGTCTGCGGATGCCGCGACGACCGATCTGCCGCGGCTGCTGCGCGGCCTGACCCTGCTCGCGCAGGCGGCCCCCGACACGGTCTATGCGTTCGAGACGCACCAGGGCACGGTGCGCGTGCATGGCGCATCGCTGCATGCGTTGACGACCGACGAAGCGGCGCTGCCCCGCGAAGTGCTGTATTGCTGCGACGCGTCGGCGGATGCGACGCCGCGGCTGCTGAGCGCCGCGAGCCGGATGCAGCTGCTGTCCGCGCAGGCGAGCCTCGACTACGCGAGCGCGCTCACGCAACGGCCGGATGCCGATCCGGACGGCCTCGGCGTCATCTGGCACGCGCTGCTGACCCTGCCGCAATGGCAGGCCGTGCTGCATCAGTACCCGTCGCTACGGCAGGTGCGTGAGCTGATGGTGGCCATCGACGACTTGCGCGCCGTGCTGGACGAGATGGACGACGGAGGCATCGCCAGCAGCGTGTGCGCGTGATGCGCGAATACAGCCGGCCGCCGCACGGCGCTCGCGCATGGACCGCTCAGTTGGTGAGCACCCCGAACGGCAGCGTCCACCCGGCCAGCCGGCCGCCGTCGCCCCAGCGCCCGTCGGTCGCACCGCACGGCAGCAGGATCGGCGCGGCCGCGCACTCGAGCGTCTCCTTCGGCGTGTGGCCGAATTCCGCCTTGAACAGCCGGTGGAAATACTTGTCGTCGGGAAAACCGTGCGCCCACGCGATTTCCGCGATGCGCTGATGCCGGCGCTGCGGATCGCCGAGCACGTGATACGCGTGACGCAAGCGCCGCCGTGTGATCTGCCGCATCACGCCGCCCTCTTCCTTGAACAACTGATAGAGCCGCGCCCGCGACACGCCGATGTCGCGGCAGATCCGTTCGGGCGTCAGGTCCGGCTCCAGCAGATGCACGTCGATGTAGCGACGCACGCGGTCGACCAGCGCATGCTCGATCGGGCCGCGCGCGTCGTTCAATGCCTGCGCGGTCGGCGACACCGCCGCGGCCAGCAGCAACAGCATCGACTGCACGATGCTCGGCACGTCCTGCAGGCGCAGGTTCGGCAGGTTACGGAACAGCGACAGCATCTGATCGGCGACCAGCCGGCCCACGCCGCTCGTCAGCGTCTGGCCGTGCATCTGCGCCGCATGGCTCGGCAGCAGGTAGCGGGGCACGACGAGGCTGATCACGTCGCCGGCCTCGACCTTGCAGTCGTTGATCTGCGCGACGTCGTAGACGAACAGGTCGCCGGCACCCTTGATCAATTCGGGGCCGCCGGTATGGCTCGCCAGCCGACCGCCGAGCAGCAGCGTGAAGCGGATCGAATCCTGCCCGTCGAGCCGGATCCGCCGGGGGGTGCGGCGAACCGTATAGGTCGGCGCGCGCGAGTGCCAGTGCCGGCCCGACAAGATCAGCGGGCCGAGCGCCGCGCCGCTGGCTTCCGCGTCGCACGGCCCGTGGCCGCCGTCGTCGTCGAGGCGATAGTCGCACAGCATGTCCTTGACCCAGACGTGGAACCGGTCCGGCTCGGGGTAGTCGATCGTGCGGAACTTGAAAACAGGGACAAATGCAGCTTGATCCATGACAGTTTTTTTATCGAACCGGCGGGCAGGAAAGAATCGGTTCGTCGATTATCGGACCAAATTGCGCGGGCGCAAGGCCCACGCGATGCATCGTCCCCCTAAGCGATCGACCGACGCCCGATGGCGGGCGCGGTCGTCATCGCGGCCATCAGCGTTGCGGATGGCATTCCCAGTTGTTATACGTCGGCCGATCGATCGGCGTGAGCCCCGGAATCATGAACACCGTACAGCCGAAACGCCGCCCCTTGCCGGTCGTCGCGTCGTAACTCACCTTCTGGCCGCCGAGCCCGTCCTTCTTCCCGTACTGGACGTTGGCGATCGTGATCTCGTCCGACGACGCGAGCCCGAGCGTCTTCGCGGTCGACGTCTGCACGTCGACCATGTTCATCTGCGTCGAGCCGCACGCGGCGAGCACGAGGCCGGCGACCGTGACGCCCAGCGCGGTCCGTACGGTGCAATGCAAGGTTTGCTTCATGGTTTCTCCTTCGGTTTCCCCAATGCGAGGCGCTTACGTGCCCGGCGTATAAAAACTGGCCTGGATCTGGCTGCCGATCGTCGCGACGTACGATTGCCAGAGCAGCGCCATCGCTCCCGTCGCGTTGACGGCCAGCGCGGGCCACGACGCGCTCTGCGGCGCCACCGTCGACGCACTCCACGCGCCCTTCCGGTAGCTGGCCGCGATGACGGCCGACGCACCCGGCAAACCGGTGTCCTGCCACGCGGCCGTCACGTTGCCGCCCGCATCGACCACGAGCGGCGGGTACTGGAGTGCCGCGCCGTTCAGGTGTTCGGTCAGCCGCTGCAACGGCCCCCAGTTGCCGCTGGCATCGGACACGCTCACCTGCAGCGCCGCACCGCCTTCCGCCCACATCGCGGCGGCCACGCCGTTCTCGTTGACGGCCAGCATCGGCGTCGCGATGAAACCGGTCGGCTCGACGATGGCGGGCGCGACGGGTTGCGACGGCTGCCACCCGGTGCCGGACACGTAGCGTTGCGACATCGTGGTGGTGGTGAGCTTCCCGCCCGTCACGTCGAGTTGCCCCCAGAGCAGCGTGATGTTGCCCTTCGCGTCCATGCCGGCCACCGGCGAGATGATCGTCGTGAACAGGCTCGTGTTCGATACGGCCTGATTGACGTCGGTCCAGCCGTTGGCCGCGTCGTACGTGGCCGTCCACAGCGCCGAGTGCGTATGGTTGGTCTGCCGCCACGCGAGTACGGCGCGGCCGGACGACAGCACCGAGATCATCGGCCCCACGTTGTCGGTGTCGCCGGTCACCGCGCCCGGCCCGGTCTGCACCGGCATCTGGATCAGCGCCGTCGGCGACCACTGTCCGGACTGCGTGTAGCGCGTCCATGCGATACGCGTATCGAGCAGGCTGATCGACTGCGTCCACGCGACGAGTGCGTTGCCCTGGCCGTCGATGCCGGCCGAATAGGTCGACCCCGTCACGTCCGGCGCGACTTCGAACGCCGCGCCCCAGCCACCGGCCGGGCTGTACGGGCGTGCCCACAGCGCATACGTGTTCGGGCCCGGCATCCATTCGGTCCAGAACGCGACGGCCTGCCCGCTCGCGTTGCCGACCACGCGCGACGGGCTCGAGCTCGTCGTGTTCATCGAATGCGAGCCGTCGCCCGTGTCGAGCCGCGTCGCGGTTCCCCAGCCCGAGCCAGCGGCATAGCGCGCGCCCCACATCTCGTTGCCGTTCGCGCCGGTCGGGCCGTTGGTCATCCACGTGGCGAGCGCATTGCCGCTCGCGTCGATCGTCACGCTCGGGGCGCCCTCCGGCCCCTTGCCGTCCACCGCGGCGGCCGTCGACCAGCCGGCCTGCGGCTGCGTGGCGCCGCCGCCGGTCGGGCCGCCTGTCGACCCGCCGCCGGGCGACGTCGAGCCGGACGGCGAACCGGGATTCGTCGGCGTCGACGACGACGCCCCGCCGTTCGTCGCGACATCGTCGCCGCCGCATGCGGTCAGTGCGAGCGCGGCCGCCATGACCATCCATGTAATGGGTTTCATCGGAATCCTCTTGTTTTCATTTTTCGGCGTACTCTCGTCTGCCGTCGGGCGGATACGACGCATCGTTTCGCCCGTAAAATTGTTAAGCAATGCTATTGAACAGGCATGGAAACCGGCATCTTCCCGCGTCCCTTTCATGATCGCTTCCGTCGTGCGGATCGACGCGAACGCCGCTTTCGGCAGCCCTCCCCCGTCGTGCAGCGCGGCCCCGTCAGGTCGTTCATCGTCGGACGTCCGCCACTGCCGGCTGCATCTTAATTCAAGCGATCCGGATTCAAGGTGGCGTTGCGTCCACACTGAGTGGATTTCCGTTTCGCGGGCGCCGGCCCCCGGCGCGGCCGGCAGGCCGGCACACTGCCGGCCATGACGGCCCGTGAGGTACGATACGCGCCGGGGCAACGCGCCCCCTGAGAGAACCGGCCGTCGCGGCCCCCTACCCGACACAAGAAAAATGCGAAGAAACCCGACGCTGAACCGACACCTGTTCGCCGCACTGGCGGCCAGCCTGCTGTGGATGCCGGCCGCCCATGCGAGCGGAGACGACGGCTGCTACGTGCCGAACACGCTCCGGCAGACGTCCTACTCGTGCGGCAACGTACCGATGCTGACGCCCGCCAACGACACGCGCATCAACGCGATGCTGATGATGGTCGACAGCGCCAAGGTCGCGCAGGTGTTTCCCGACCCGAAGACCATCCCCGCGAAAGAGCGGATCGACCGGATCATCGTGCCGTTCCCGATGGACTTCTCCGGATGGATCGACATCGGCCAGAAGGCGCCCGACAAGACCGGCGGCGGGGTGGATGCCGATGCGTCGTCGAACCGGTACGCGGACGGCGAAGGCAGCATCTGCCGCAGCATGAGCGCGGGCGCGGACGCATTCAACGACGCACTGGGCGGCGCCGGCGGCCTGCCCGCCGACGAAGCCGCGCGCCTGCGCGCGGCGCGCGCCGACATCGCGCAGAAGACCTGTGCCGCGGGCGGCGCGAGCGCCGCGTGGACGAAGCCGCCGGTCAAGTCGCCGCTCGGCCAGCAGTTCGCCGCGTACCTCGACGGCACGAACGCGTTCTACCGCGCCGACTTCCTCACCGCGACCCGCGCGTTCGCGAACGCCTCGCACAGCGCGGACCCGTGGCTGAAGGAAACCGGCCTCTACATGGCCGGGCGCGCGCAGTTGAACGCCGCGCAGGCCAACGCATTCGACAACGACAGCCCGACGCCGACGCGCGCGCGCGTGACGAAGGTATCGCTCGACGCGGCGAACACGGTGTTCCAGACATACCTGAAGATATATCCGAAGGGGCGCTATGCGGTGTCCGCGAGCGGGCTGTTGCGACGGGTCGCGTGGCTCGGCGGCAACGTCACGCAGCAGGCGGACCTGTACGGCCATGCGCTCGCGCGCTGGTCGCCGGCGACGTCGAACGTGCCGCTGATGCAACTGGCGAACGAACTCGACAGCAAGCTGCTGTTCGGCCCGGAATTCGACGCGCGCCAGCTCCAGTCGCCGACCGTGCTCGCCACCGTCGACCTGCAGCACATGCGCACGTCGGACAGCAGCGATGCGAACCGCAAGCCGATGACGCTGGACGAGTTGCAGGCGCAGAAGCCGCGCTTCGCGAACGCGCCCGCGCTGTACGACTACCTGCTCGCGACCTGGTACGTGCAGCTCGGGCACAAGCCGGACGCCGCCCTCGACCTGTTGCCGCAGACGCCCGCCACGCCGCTCGACTACTTCGGGCTGAGCCAGCAGGCGCTGCGCGGGTTCGCGCTGGAGGACAGCGGCCAGAACGACAAGGCCCGCCAGCTGTGGCGCGACCTGATCCCGCTCGCGACGTTCCGCTTCCAGCGCGAAATGCTCGAACTCGCGCTCGCGATCAACCTGGAGCAGGCCGGGCTCGTCAACGACGCGTTCGCCGACGATTCGCCCGTGCAGAACGCCGCGATCCGCGGGGTGCTGCTGCAGCGCACGGCCAATGCCGAGCTGCTGCGCGCGCAGGCGCAGAATCAGGCAACCACCGGCGCGCTGCGCAGCACCGCGCTGTACACGTTGCTGTACAAGGAGCTCACGCGTTCGCACTACGCGGATTTCCTCGCCGATACCGCGCTGGTGCCCGGCACGCCCACCGATCCGGTGAAGCCGTTCGTCGCGGCCGGCGCGAAAAACGAAGACGGCTACACGTGCCTGTCGGCGCGCGACATCGCCGCGACGCTGCAGCAGAATCCCGCCGATCCGAAAGGGCTGAACTGCCTCGCCGATTTCGTGCGGCTGCATCCGCCCGCATCCGGCCTCGAAAGCGATCCGGTGCCGCTATGGATCCGCAACGCGTCGAATACGGCCGCCACGCGCGTGCCGCCGACGCTCGGCGCGACGCCGTCGCAGTTCGCGGGCAAGCCGTACGAGCGGATGTCGAGCTACGTGACGGTGATGGCCGATACGCAGGCGAACCCGAACGACCGCGCGTATGCGTTCTATCGCGCGATCAAGTGCTATGCACCGGGCGGCTCCAACGAATGCGGCGGCAAGGACGTGCCGAAGAGCACGCGCAAGCGCTGGTTCGACACGCTGAAAACCGCCTATCCGGGCAGCCCGTGGGCGCAGAAGCTCCGCTACTACTGGTAAGCGGCGCATGAAGCGCATCGCGTGCGTCGCGCTGCTGCTGGCCGCGCGCGTCGCGCTCGGCGACACCGTCGACGCCGCGCGGTACGACGCGTTCTGGCTGTGGGCGGGCGTGAAGCCGCAGGCGGTCGTGCGCGGCGCGCGCATCGTCTACGTGCTGCAAGGGCAGATCGAAGCGTCGCCGCGGGACGAGTCGCAGCTGCGCGTGATCGCGCAGGGCGTCGCGCTGCCGCCCGCGCCCGACGCGCGCGTGTGGCTCGTCTATCGGGCGCATACGCTGCGCTGGACGCCGCGCGTCACGCAGATCATGCTCGCGCAGCTCGCACGCTGGCGTGCGTCGGGTCGCACGATCGCCGGCATCCAGATCGACTTCGATGCCGGTACGCGTCATCTTCAGGATTACCTTGCGTTCCTGCGCACGCTGCGCGACACGTTGCCGGCCGATTGCCGGCTCAGCATCACGGGGCTGCTCGACTGGAGCAGCCGCATCGATACCGATCAGGTCAACCAGCTCAAGGGGATCGTCGACGAGGTGGTCGTGCAGACCTATCAGGGACGCAGCACGATCCCCGACTATGCCGCGTACCTGCCGCGCGTCGCGCGGCTGCAACTGCCGTTTCGGATCGGCGTGATCCAGGGCGGCGAATGGGATGCGCCGCCGTATCTCGCGTCGAATCCGTGGTTCCGCGGCTACGTCGTGTTCCTGCGCAACGGCTAGCGGCCAGCGGGCGCAAACGCGGCGGGGGCGATCGTGGTCACGGCCGGATCGCCCCTTTTCAATCACGGCGCCGCCCGCCGCAGCGGGCCGGCGCCGCCATCCTTACGCCCGCACGAACGCGAGCAGGTCGGCGTTGAGCACGTCGGCGTTGACGGTCAGCATCCCGTGCGAATAGCCCGGGTACGTCTTCAGCGTGCCGTTCTTCAGCAGCTTGATCGACTTCAGCGCGGCATCCGCGATCGGCACGATCTGGTCGTCCTCGCCATGCAGCACGAGCGTCGGAACGGAGATCGACTTCAGGTCGTCGGTCTGATCCGTTTCCGAAAACGCCTTGATGCCGTCGTAATGCGCCTTCGCGCTGCCTTCCATCCCCTGCCGCCACCAGTTGCGGATCACGCCCTGATGCACGGTTGCACCTTCGCGGTTGAACCCGTAGAACGGGCCGCTCGGCACGTCGAGGAAGAACTGCGCGCGATTGTCGGCGAGCGCTTTGCGGAAGCCGTCGAATACCTCGAGCGGCAGGCCTTCGGGGTTCGATTCGGTTTTCAGCATCAGCGGCGGCACCGCGCTGACCAGTACGGCCTTCGCGACGCGGCCAGCCGGCTCGCCGTGCTTCGCGACGTAGCGCGCCACTTCGCCGCCGCCGGTCGAGTGACCGATATGCACCGCATTGCGCAGGTCGAGCGCCTCGACGACCGCGAATGCATCCGCCGCGTAATGATCCATGTCGTGACCGTCCGACACCTGCGCCGAGCGGCCATGGCCGCGCCGGTCGTGCGCGATCACGCGATAGCCGTTCTGGACGAAGAACAGCAGTTGCGCATCCCAGTCGTCGCTGGACAGCGGCCAGCCGTGGTGGAACACGATGGGCTGCGCATCCTTCGTGCCCCAATCCTTGTAGAAAATCTCGACGTTGTCCTTCGTGGTGACGTACGGCATCGCGGTGCTCCTGTGAGGTGGATGAACGTGGCGAACGGGCCGCCGTCATTATCGGCTTTATTGTGAAACCGCGACGCCATCGTGCAATGCGATGGCCGATCATTCACCGGCAGGAAACGAACGACGCAGCGCGTCAGCCGTCCGTCGACACTGTGACGGCTTCCCACGCGCGGATTTCGTCGTCCAGCGCCGCCAGCTTGTCGCGCACGAGCCGCAGCGCATCGCTGCCGAGCAGCAGATGCGCGGGCGGATGGTCCGCTGCCATCACGGCGAGCATCGCCCGCGCGGCCTTCGCGGGATCGCCCGGCTGCTTGCCGCTTTTTTCCTCGCGCGCACGGCGGATCGGGTCGAACAGCGCGTCGTAGTCGGCGATCGAGCGCGGCGTGCGCGCCATCGAGCGGCCGGCCCAGTCGGTGCGGAACGAACCCGGCGCGACGGCCGTCACCGCGATGCCGAACGGCTCGAGCTCCTTGCCGAGCGTCTCGGAAATACCTTCCAGCGCGAACTTGCTGCCGCAGTAGTACGCGATGCCCGGCATCGTGATGTGCCCGCCCATCGACGTGATGTTCAGGATGCGGCCGCGCCGGCGCTCGCGCATGAACGGCACGACGGCCTTCATCATCGCGACCGCGCCGAACACGTTCACGTCGAACTGCCGGCGCATCTCGTCGAGCGGCGACTCCTCCATGATCCCTTCGTGCCCGTAACCGGCGTTGTTCACCAGCACGTCGACGTGCCCGACGTTCGCCTCGATGTCCGCGACGACGCCGTCGATGCGCTCGAAGTCGGTCACGTCGAGCACGCGGGCGACGGCCGCGTGCGCGGACAGCGCTTCGAAGTCGCGCGCCGCCTGCGCGCTGCGCACCGTGCCGACCACCGTGTGGCCGGCGGCCAGCGCTTCCTGGGCCAGCGCGCGGCCGAAACCGCTGCTGACGCCGGTAATGAGCATGAGGTTGCCGGATGCCATGTGAGCTTCTCCCGAATGTGGATTGAAGCGTGCATACTAGTCTGACGAACGACGCCGAATAAGCCAGATTCCGCTGATTTTCTTGCACAAAACTATGAGCACCGTGCCCGCCTCCGCCCGACCTCCATCGCTGTCGCCGCGTGACCGAAAGCGCCTGGTGACGCTGCTGCGCGCGCTGGCGCCCGACGAGGGCTACAACCTGACCGCGCTGCCGAGCGTGCGCGTCCTGCGCTCGAACCGCGCGCTGTCGCGCACGCCGGTGCTGTACGACCCGGGCATCGTGATCGTGTGCCAGGGGTCGAAGCGCGGCTACTTCGGCGGCGAGCGCTATCTGTACGACGAACACCATTACCTGGCCGTGTCCGTGCCCGTCCCGTTCAGCATGGAAACCGACGCGACGCCCGAGCGCCCGCTGCTCGCGCTGTACCTGCACCTCGATTTCACGCTGGCCGCCGAACTCGCCGCTCAGATCGATCGCGCCGGCGTCGCGGAAACCGTGCAGGCGCCGAAGAGCATGATGTCGACGCCGATGGACGAAGCGATGCACGCATCGGTGCTCCGTTTCGTCGACGCGATGCAGCGGCCGCTCGACGCCGCGGTGCTCGGCCCGGCGCTGCTTCGCGAGCTGTATTTCCGCGTGCTGACCGGCGCGCAGGGCAACGCGATGCGCAGCGCGCTGGCGATGCGCGGGCAATTCGGCCGGATCGGCCGATCGTTGCGGATGATCCACGCCGATTACGCGCGACCGCTCGACGTGTCGCAACTGGCCGACGCAGCCGGCATGAGCGTGCCGAGCTTTCACAGTCATTTCAAGGCGATCACGCAGGTGTCGCCGATGCAGTACCTGAAGTCGACGCGCCTGCATCAGGCGCGGTTATTGATGGTGCGGCAGGACCTGACGGCGGAAGCGGCCGGCTATGCGGTCGGTTATACGAGCCCGTCGCAGTTCAGCCGGGAGTTCAAACGCCTGTTCGGTTCGACGCCGGCGAAGGAAGCGCAGCGCATGCGCGCGAACTTCGCGATTCTGGAAGCGTTCGACGATGCGAGGTTCGTGTCGTCGCATTGATATGTGTGGAAGCCGGCCGCGATGCACCAGTTCATCGCGCCGCATCAAGCGTCAGGCCGGCCAGCGACGGTCACGCCGCAGATGTCCTGCGGTTGATCCGCGCAGTATCCGCCGCCGGCACGTTCGCCATCAGCGTATTGCCGCGGCAGATCCGATTCAGCAGCGCGGCGAACGGGAACACGACAATTTCCCGGCTCAACCGGCCGACATCGGTTCGCCCGCGGCACCGACCGTCGCACAAGCCGCCCCGACCCACGCGGCGGCCGTCACCGCACCGGCCGCGACGAGCATCATCGCGCCCCACCCGATCCGTTCGACGAGCATGCCCGCCGCCGCGGCGCCGCCGGCGCCGGCCGCGTAGTACAGCGTCAGATACGCGGCGTTCAACGCACCGGCCCGCGCCGGCTGAATTGCCACGACACGGGCCTGGTTCGCGACCTGCGCGGCGAAACAACCGGCATCGAACAGCGCGAGACCGACGCCCAGCCAGCCCGGATGACCGAGCGCAACGCCAAGCAGCAACGTGGACAGCGCGGCCACGGCGAGCCCGCCGCCGATCACCGCACGATCGCCGAAGCGATCCGTGAGCTTGCCGGCCACCCGCGTCACGCCGAGGCCGAGCACGCCGGCGAGACTGTATGCGCCGATCGCGGCCGCTCCCAGGTTGTACGGCGGCGCGGCCAGACGGATCGCGAGCCCGACCCAGACCAGATTGAACGCGAAGAACCACAGCATGCCGGCGCAGGTGCGGCGCCTCAATGCGGCGCTGTCGCGCAACAGCCGCGGAATCGCGCCGATCGTGGCCGCGTGGCCGGCACGCCGTTCGGGGCGATCGCCGGGCAACAGCACGCCGCTGCCGACGGCCGCCAGCGCCACGCAGCCGGCCAATGCGAGCAGCGCACCGCGCCATCCGCACCATTGCGACAACGCGCCGCCGACGAAACGGCTCAGCAGGATTCCGGCGGAAATCCCCGCGGAGACGGCGCCCATCGCCCCGGCGCGCCGCTGCGGATCCGCGTGCTTTCCGACGACCGCGCTGCATTGCGCGGCGACCGTCGTGGCCGCCCCCACCAACAGGAAGCAGGCGTCGAGCGCGCGCGGCGTCGGCGACAGCGACGCGCACGCGAGCAATATCGCGAGCACGCCCATTTGCGCCGGAATGAGCGTGCGCGGACGGAACCGGTCGGCCAGCGGAACCAGCAGCGCAAGGCCGGCCAGATAGCCGAGCATCGTCACGGACGCGAGCGTCGCCATCCGCGCGACCGGCACGCCGAAGTCGCCGGCCATCGCCGACAGCGACGGCTGCAGCGCATAGCCGTTGGCGATCGCGACGCCCGCCGCGAGCGCCAGCATCGCGATCGCGGTGCGGGACAGGGACGCGTGCGGGCCGGCGACCGTCATGCGGCGGTCCGGACCGCGATCGCCTCGACCTCGACGCGAATCTCGGGATCGACGAACGGCAACGCATGGACCAGCGAGAACGCCGGCCGGATCTCGCCGTAGATCTCGCCGTGCGCGCGCGCCGCGTCTTCCCAATGGTCGAAATCCGCGACCACCAGCCGGCTCTGGACGACATCCGACAGCGCGAATCCGCTGTCCGCGAGGACCTTGCCGAGCGTTGCCGATGCATCGCGTGTCTGCGCATACACGTCGTCGCCTTTGCCGGCCGTCCCCGACACGTAGATCGTGTCGTCGACGACCACTGCACGCGAATAGCCTACCTTGGGCTCCCACGGGGAGCCGGTACTGATCCGTTGACGCATCTTGTCGATCCTCTTCGATAAGGGTCGGGAATCTCACTTACTACTTCGGTAGTAAGTTGAATCGATTCTATACTACTCCGGTAGTTAATCAAGCCTCTCCGTGACGGTCGTCACGGCCATTCGAGTGCATTCACATGAACGAAAACGCGGAACTGATCACGTCATTGATCCGGCTTGGCTTCACGCAATACGAGGCGCAGGCGTACGCGGCGCTCGTCGGGCAAGCCGCGCTGACGGGTGCGGAAGTCGGCCGGCGCGCCGGCATGCCGCCATCGAAGGTCTACGAGACGCTCGGCCGCCTGGAGGCGCGCGGCGCGGTGCTCGTCAACCGCTCCGAGCCGGTCCGCTATGCAGCCGTGCCGCACCGGTCGCTGCTGGAAGAATTGCGCACGCGCTTCAACGCGGATCTCGAGCTGGCGGCGGGCGCGCTCGACCGGCTGCCGGCGCGGCAAGAGCCGGGGCTGGTCTGGTCGTTGAGCGGACGCGGCGCGATCGTCAGCGCCTTCGCGCGCGTGATCGACCAGGCGAAAACGGAAATCTTCGCGGGCGTGTGGGACGAGGAAATCGACGACCTCGGGCCGCTGCTCGAGGCGGCCGCGGCGCGCGGCGTCGATACGCACGTGGCGATCTACGGCAATCGCACGCTCAATGGGCCGCGCCACTACGACATGGCCAAATGCGGCGCTAGCGCGAGGCTTCGTCTGTCGGGGCGGCGGCTGGCCGTCGCGGTCGCGGACAACACCGAGGCGGTGGTGGCGGAATTCGGCGACCAGTCGCCCGACCATGCGACGCTGACGACCAATCCGGTCATCGCGCTGCTCGCGGTCGAGTACATCAAGGCCGACGTGAGCGGCCGCGTCCTGATCGATGCGATGAGCCCGGCGGAATACCGGAAAGTGCTGAAGCATCCCGACATGCAGGCGATGCTTGCGCCGCTCGACAAGCAGGGCTGACCCACACGAGATACCGATGACGCCATACACCTTCCGCCTGCTGAACGTCTTCGCCGAATCGACGTTCGGCGGCAACCCGCTTTGCGTATTCGACGATGCGCGCGGCATGGACGACGCGACGATGCAGGCGCTCGCCGTGCAGTTCAACCTGTCGGAGACGACCTTCGTGCTGCCGTCCGAGCGGGCACATGCACGCGTGCGCATCTTCACGCCCGGCTACGAGATGGCTTTTGCCGGCCATCCGACGCTCGGCACCGCGCACGTCGTGCGCGAGCGGCTCAACGCAGGCGATGCGCTGACGCTGGAATTCAAGGCCGGCGTCGTCGACGTCACCGCGCGCGACGACGTGTGGACCTTCATCGCGCCGCACGCCGGCATGCCGAACACGGCGCCGTGCACGTTGTCCGATGCGCGGGTCGCGGCGCTGCTCGGGCTCGCCGAGGACGACCTGCTCGCGCCGCCGCTGTGGGTCGATACCGGCGCCGACCAGTTGCTGGTCGCGCTCAAGGACCCGGCCGCCGTGCGACGCGCGCGACCCGACAGCGCGCACCTCGACATCTGGCCGCGAAGCAGCCTCGGCCGGAAGACCGCCTATGTGTTCGCGTTCGACGCCGAACGCCCGGGGACGGTCGTGTCCCGCTACTTCTTCGTGAAGCAGGGCGGCGGCGTATCGGAAGATCCGGGCACCGGATCGGCCTGTGCGAACCTGGGCGGCTGGTTGCTCGCCGCCGGACACGATCTGCCGGCCGCGTTTCGGGTCGAGCAAGGCGAAGCCGTCGGCCGGCCTTGCGTGCTGCGGTTGTCGGTCGATGCGGCGGGCAAAATCGGCGTCGGCGGGCGCGTGATCGAAATCGGGCGCGGCACGATCAACGTGTGACCGACACGCGCGCGCCGGCGCCGACGGTCATCGCGCGCCCACCCGCCACACCGTCACTTCGTGCAGCGTGTCGCCCGGCTTGAGCACCGTCGACGGGAAGGCCGGACGATTCGGCGAATCGGGAAAATGCTCGGCTTCCAGCGCGAACGCATCGGTTTGCCGGTAGGCCGTGCCACCCTTGCCCGCGACGCTGCCGTTCAAGCCGTTGGCCGTATAGAACTGCAGCCCCGGCTGCGTCGTGTACAGCTCGAGGAAACGCCCGGACGCCGGGTCGTAGGCGCGCGCGGCAAACGCGGGCGCCGGCTGGCCGCCCTGGTCCAGCACCCAGTTCTGATCGTAGCCATGCGCGATCGCGAGCTGCGGATACGCATCGCGCAAATGCGCGCCGATCGGCGTCAACTGGCGCAGATCCATCGGCGTGCCCGCGACGCTCGTCAGTTGCCCGGTCGGAATCGACGTATCGTCGGTCGGCGTGAAACGCGATGCGGCGATCTCGATCAGTTGCCGCTCGACGCTGCCGCCGGCGTGCCCCGCCAGATTGAAGTAGCTGTGGTTGGTCAGGTTGACGACCGTGTCCTTGTCGGTCGTCGCGCGGTAGTCGATGCGGATCTGGTCGTCGCGCGTCAGCGTGTAGGTCACGTCCGTCGTCAACGTGCCGGGGAAGCCGTTCTCGCCGTCGGGGCTCACGTAGCGCAGCGTGACGCTCGAACCGGCCGCGTCGCTGTGCGTGCCGGTGACCTTCCACACCTTCGCGTCGAAACTGTCGGGGCCGCCGTGCAGCGTGTTCGGCCCGTCGTTGACCGGCAGCGTCCACGTCTTGCCGTCGAGCGCGAAACGCCCGCCCGCGATGCGGTTCGCATACCGGCCGATCAACGCACCGAAATGGATGTTGCCGTTGTGCGCTTCGTAGTCGCGCAGCGAATCGAAGCCGAGCACGATGTCGGCAACGTGCCCGGTGCGGTCCGGCACGTCGAGCGCCGTCACGATGCCGCCGTACGTGATCACTTTCAGCGTCACGCCGTGCCGGTTCGCGAGCGTGTACTGGCTCACCGCCTGCCCGCTCGCGGTCGTCCCGTAATCGGCGCGGCTGATCGACACGTCGGCCGCCGCCGATGCGATGGCGGCATGCAAGCCGAACGTTGCGAACACACCTATCGCGAGCATCGATTGTCGCGGCCAGTGTCGTTTCATGAAAACCTCCGAAGTGATGCGGCCCGTGCTCGCACGCAAGTCGCATGCCTGCACGTCGCCGCGTGTGTTGTGCCGCGTGCCCCGCCTCCGTCGTATCGCGACGCTCACGTATGGTCCGCGCGCCACCGGCGTGGCGTGACACCGGTCAATCGCGCAAAGGTGCGCGAGAAATGGCTCTGATCGGCGAAGCCGCACGCAACGGCGATCATGCTCAACGGCACGTTCGGGTTGCGCATCCATTCCTTCGCCCGTTCGACACGCTGCACGATGAGCCAGCGATGCGGCGGCAGCCCGGTCGTTCGATGAAACGCCTTGACGAAATGGCTGCGGGACAGCCCGCACGCGCTCGCGACGTCGGCCAGCCCGATGTTGCCGTCGAGGTGCTCGAGCAACAGCTCCTGCGCGCGGCGCGCCTGCGACGGCGTGAGCTTGCCGTCCGACCGTTCCCGCCGTTCGCCGACGCCGCCGTAACGGTGCGCGACGTGTGCCTGAAACGCCAGCCCAACGTGATCGATGAAGATCTGCGATGCTTCGCCCGGCCGGGCCAGCGCCGGCAGTAGCGACTGGCCGAGCGCGTGGATGATCGAGTCGTGGGTGCTCAGATGCGGCGGCAGATAAAGCTGCGGCCGCTGCCGGCCGCCGAGGTCGTCGACCGTTTCCTCGAGCGTGTGGCGCGGCAGGTGGAAATGCAGGCAATCGAATGCGCCCTTGAGGTCGGCCACCCAGCGACGGTCGAGATCGTAGATCGACACGGTTCCCGCGCCATACGGGACGAACGGTGCGGGGCGGCCATCGAGCCACAGATCCTGTTCGCCGAACGGACGCAACTGCAATACGATGAGATCCGTATTCTCGAGTTCGTAGGGTGCGGTCAGCCCCATGTTCCTGCGCAAGCTCTGGAGCCGGACGATACCGATTTGCCCATGCGGCAACGCTTGCGTGACGACGGTCTGCCTGACGTCGGCCGGGAGGAAATCGGACGGTGCGGTATCCGGCTGAGGGGCGCTCATGGGGCGATGCGGGTCGCGAATGACGATACCCGCCACTCTAGCAAATCGCGGCGACGCACGCTGCTCCTGCCGCACCGGCGCTGGTATGATGCGCCAGCCACCCCCTACCGGAACTCGCGATGAAGCTGTCATTCGAAGCGCTCGAAGCCCTGGACGCGATCGACCGCACCGGAACCTTTGCCGAAGCCGCGGAACTGCTGCATCGCGTGCCGTCCGCGCTGACCTACCTGGTGCAGAAACTCGAAAGCGATCTCGGCGTGGCGCTGTTCGACCGCAGCGGACGGCGCGCGAAGCTCACGCATGCGGGACGCATCGTCGTCGAGGAAGGCCGGCGCCTGCTGCGCGCGGCCGAGCAACTCGAAATGAAGGCGCTGCGTGCGCAACAGGGCTGGGAAACGGAAGTGCGTGTCTGTATCGACGAAATTCTGCCGTTCGATGCGCTATGGCCGTACGTGCACCGGTTCTACGCGCTCGGGATGGACACGCGGCTGCGGCTGTCGACCGAAGTGCTCGGCGGCGCGTGGGATGCGCTGATTTCGCGCCGGGCGGATCTCGTCGTCGGCGCGGCGGGCGAACCGCCGGAATTGCCGGGCATCGTCGCGCGGCCGATCGGCTCGCTGAAACACGTGTTCGCGGTCGCGCCGACCCATCCGCTCGCATCGATGCCCGAACCGCTGGCGATGGCGTCGGTCGTCCGGTATCGCGGCGCGGTGATCAGCGATACGTCGCGCGAATTGCAGCCGCAGTCGGTCGCGATCGATGCGGGCCAGCCGACCCTCGCGGTCCCGACGCTGGCCGCGAAACTCGAAGCGCAATGCGAAGGGCTCGCGGTCGGCACCCTGCCGGAATGCATCGCGGCGCGCGCGATCGCCGACGGCAAGCTCGTCGCGCGGCAGGTGACGGGCATGCGCGACACCACGCACTGCTATCTCGCGTGGCGCGGCGACGAGGCCGGCCGCGCGCTGCACTGGTGGGTCGAGCAACTCGACCAGCCCGATCTCGTCGAGCGTTTCACGACGCCGGACTGACGCGCGCGTTCATGGCCCGGCGGCACGGCGGGGTCGCACGCGCGGCCGCCTCGTCGATGGCTGACGGCCCGGCAGCGCACGCGCCCTCCAGCGCCCCCGGCACGGCGCCACGCGTCGTGAAAAAACGCGCATGCCCATGCCCCCGCTGCCGGCCCCTCGCGGTCCACCCCGGCGTCAGCCGAGCGAATCGTGCAGCCGCTTCATTTCCTTCTCGAGCCAGCCGATCAGGCTGAACCCCGCGTGCGCCTTCTCGACCGGCGGAATCATCATCCGTTCCTCGGTCGCGATATGGTCGGTGAGCGCCTCGCACATCAGCCTGCCGAGCGCCGGCTTCCGGCCGATCAGCGCCGACAGATCCTCGCTGCGAAGCTGATGCACGGTCATCGCGGTCACCGCGTGGACGGTCGCGTGAAGCCGCGTGCCGGCGAGCACGACCGACTGCCCGATCGCATCGCCCGGCGCCATCCGCCGGACTTCGACGTCGCCGGACGCGCCCGGCACGAACACCGCCGCGACGCCCGATTCGACGATCGTCAGCACGCGCGACTCCGAATTCGACGCATAGATCACGTCGCCCTTGCCGAACGAACGCGAGACCAGCGCCTCGGCCAGCACGGCCAGATCGTCGTCGTCGACGCGCGCGAACAGTTCGACCGCGCGCAACAGCAGCAGCCGACGCGATACCGGATCCGCTTGCGACGTCGACGACGATGCGGACACCGGCGCCGGCCCCACGAGCGGCCGCCACGCGACGCCCGCCGCGGCCAGATGCCGATGCGCGAGATCGTAGAGCGCGTTGCGCACGGACGTTTTCTTCTGCAGCGCGTCGACGTAGCAGACGAGTTCGTACTGGATCGCGTTCGCGCGGAACGCCTTCACGACGGCAATCGGCGCGGGGCGCGCGAGCACGTCGAGCGAACTCGCCGCGGCCCGCTCCAGTGCGCCGACGGCGACGGCCGGCCGCACCGCGGGATCGAGGTCGAGCACGAGCGTGACGCCGTGCAGGCCAGCCGGCTCGCTCAGGTTCACGATGGTGGCGCGCGCCGCCGAGCTGTTCGGCACGACGACCAGGTTGCCGAGGTTGTCGATCAGCTTCGTCGAACGCCAGTTGCTCTCGACGATCCGCCCTTCGAGCTCACCGATCGACACCGTGTCGTCGAGCCTGAACGGTTGCGTGGTGTTCAGCACGAGCCCGGAGAACACGTCGTTCAGCGTGTTCTGGAGCGCGAGACCGAGGATCACCGCGACGGCGCCGGAGGTCGCGACGAGGCCGCTCAACGGCAGGCCGAGCACGTAGCCGAGGGCGGCCACCGCGGCCGCGCCGAACACGATGCCCGCGGCGATATCGTGAAAGAGCCGCTGGCTGTGCCACGCACGCGGCAGCAGTAGATGATTGAGCAGCAGGCTGAACACGATCGCGCACTGGAGCCACCACGCGATGCAGACGGCCTGGACCACGATCCGGTCGAGCCCGCCGAGCGACGCGGGAACGGCGAGCGGGCTGACGCCGGTCGCGAACAGCACCGCGCTCAGCGCGGCAAACGCCGCGCAGCGCCGGATCGCGCGAACCACGGGGCGATCGCGCGCGAACAACCGCCACGCGGCGAGATCGGCGAGCACGATCGGCGCGCCGTAGATCGCCGTATCGGAGAAATTCAACATGTCGGATCGCAAGCGCGGCGCGCGAAAAGGGGGAAGCGGCAGCACGCAGTTCGCCGCGGGAACGGCATCGTCGGGCACATCGCGTGCAGCCCACCGACGCGCGGGCTGCGGCTAGTCACGCCGACGCACGACGCCCGGCAACGGCAACACATAGCGCCCGGCGCCCGCGATCGCGATCGTGCCGAACAGGATCAGCAGCATCCACGCGAACTGCGCATCGCGCAGCGGCCAGTCGGGGTGGACGAACACCAGCGCGACGAGCGTGACGATCATCACCGGCAGCGCCGCCAGCCGCGGGAACAGACCGACGATCATGAAGATCGGGCACACGGCCTCCGCGAAGATCGCGAACAGGATCGACAGCGTGCGGCCGAGATGGAACGGATCTTCGATGGCCGCGGCTTCGGCCGTGTAATGGACGATCTTCGGCAAGCCGTGCACCACGAGCAGCAGCACGCTGGCGGCGACACGCAGGAACAGCAGGCCGAGGTCGGTCGCGTGGCGGGAAAGGTCGGATGGATCAGGTTTCATGCGCCGGTTCGTCGATTGAGCGGGATACGCGGCGACGTGCACCCCCGGCGTTTCGCCGCGCCGGCGTTCAGTGATGTCGCGCGATGTCGGCGAGCGCGCGGGGTCGGCGCGCACGCGTGCCGACGAGGTGCCGGCGCCCTCCGTTCATGCAATCTACGCGCGCAGCCTGCCGCCGTCCTGTAACCTGGCTGAATCGTTCTGAAGCACCGGAGACGCGTGACGACCCGGCGTCACGACTCGCGCGTCGGCAGCTCGGCCTCGGCCGCATCGAGTCCGAGCGCATGCACTTCCGACCACGCATCGTGCACGACCTGTGTCGACCCTGCGGTATGCGCGAGCGCGGCTGCATACGCGGCCAGCAACCGCACGCGCGCATCGTCGGACACGGGAGCCGCGCCTGCGTCGCGCATCGCATCGAGCGCGACGCGCGCCCGCTCGCGGCATTCGTCGACGAGCGACAGATCGAACAGGCAAGGCACCGCGACGGCCGCGAGCGCGATGCCGAGCGCCGCGTCGCCCTGCGCCGAAAACGCCCAGTCGAGCGCGGCCCGCAGATTGCCGAGCTCGCGCCGCACCGCATCGAGCCGGGTCGTGCTGCCGGCCTCGCCGCGCGGCTCGTCGCCACCGTGGGCCGCGCGCCGGAACAACGCGAGGAAGTAGGTCGCATGCGCGCGCGCGGCAGCCGCCCCTTCGCCGTGACTGTCGAGCTGCTGTTGCGCGTAGGCGCGCGTGGTCGTCAGCAGCCGGTAGCGCGGTGCGCCGTGCGCGGTCTCGAGGATCAGCAGCGACTTCGACACGAGGCCGGCGATCGTATCGAGCAGGTCGGCGCCGGCCAGCCCGTTGGCGCCGACGACCTCGCGCACGGCCTCGATCGAGAAGCCGTCGCGAAACACGCCGAGCCATCGCAGCAGCAGGCGCTCGGCGTCCCCGAGCAGCCGGTAGCTCCAGTCGTACATCGCCTGCAGCGTCTGATGGCGCGGCAACGCGGTGCGAAAACCGCCCGTCAGCAGCCGAAAGTGATCGTCGAGATGCGCGGCCAGCACGTCGATGCCCAGCACGGCGGCGCGGGCCGCGGCCAGCTCGATTGCGAGCGGCAGGCCGTCGAGGCGGCGGCAGACCGACGCCATCAACGACAGGCTGCGCGCATCGAGCGGAAAACGCGGATCGGCCGCGCGCGCACGCGCCGCGAACAACTGCACCGCGCTCGCGCTCATCGCCTCGCGATCGCCGGCCCCTTCGTCGGGCACGTCGAGCGGCGGCACCGGGCACACGCGCTCGCCGTGGATGCGCAGCGATTCCCGGCTCGTCGCGAGCACGCACAGCCCGTCGTCCGCATCGGTGAGCGCGCTCGCGATCTGCGCGGCGGCGTCGAGCAAGTGCTCGCAATTGTCGAGCACGAGCAGCATCCGCCGACGCGCGACGCTGGCGAGCACCGCTTCGAGCGTCAGCGAGCCGATCGGCTGCGTGATGCCGAACGCGCCGGCGAGCGCATCGGGCACGAAGCGGGGACACGCGACGGTGGCGAGCGAAACGAATACGGTGCCTTCCGGAAAACGTGCGGCGGCGCGCGCCGCCGCTTCGATCGCGACCCGCGTCTTGCCGATGCCGCCCGCGCCGACCAGCGTCACGACGCGCGCACCCTGCAGCGCGGCCAGCACGTCGGCGACCGTCTGTTCGCGGCCGAACAACGCGCTCGGCGCAGCGGACGGCCGCCCCATCGCGGGACGCACGGGCGCGTCGCCGTCGTCCTGCCCGACGACCAAACGGTAGCCGCGGCCGGGCACCGTCACGATCAGGTTCCGGTCGCCGGCCAGCGCCTTGCGCAGCGAAGCGATGTGCACCTGCAGGTTGTTTTCCTCGACGACGGTGTGCGGCCATACGCGCTGCATGATGTCGTCTTTCGATACCAGCGCACCGTCCGCCCGAATCAACAGCTCGAGAATTTCGAATGCGCGGCTGCCGATGCGCAGCAGCTTGCCGTTCGAACGAATTTCACGTCTGTCGAGAAAAACGTGAAGTGTTCCAATCCGGATCATGAGAATTTCTTGAGGGTGACATTCAACGGCGCCCCACTGAAATCGGGGGCCGGTTCGGCATCAATGCTACGGTATTTGCATGGTCGAATGATTCAAATTATCAGAATGAACGACACGAATTTTTTGAAATGACGAACAATGCCGTCGCGAAACGCTGCTTTTCGCGCTCGCACCGAAAGGCGGCAGGGCCGCGCACGTTTCATGTGCAAATCGTGGATGCGCCGATGAATGCGATTTCGTTATATCAGACGAAACGATTTTCGATCGGCGCAATGCGGCGCATTTTCGTTTTGATTGACCGGCCGGTTTATTTCAGACGCCTCTATTGCGGCCGCCGAATATCCGTCGGCTCGTTTGCCCGCGTTTGCGCGCGATTCGCCGCAGGCCGGGCCAGCCTGCGGCGCGGGCTCAGGCCTGCGCGAACGCCAGCAGTTCGTCGTTCAGCCTGGCCGCGTGCGTCAGGTAGAGCGCGTGCGGGCCGCCTTCGTAGACGCTCAGCGTCGCATGCGGGACGCGCTTCGCGGTGGCGGCGCCGGTCAGCGCGAGCGGCGCCGTCTGGTCGTCGTCGCCGTGAATCACGAGCGTCGGCACGTCGAACCGTTGCAGGTCGGCGCGGAAATCGGTTTCGGAAAACGCGCGGACGCAATCGAGCGTGCCCTTCAACCCGCCCTGCAGCGCCATGACCGACGTCCACCCCAGCGCCGCGCGCGACACCGTCGAGCCGCCGCGGTTCGAGCCGGTAAAGAGCGGCCAGAAGCCGTCGAAAAACGCCGCGCGATCGGCCACGATGCCCGCGCGGATGCCGTCGAATACCGCGACGTCCACGCCTTCCGGATGATCGTCGCGGCGCGCGACGAGCGGCGTCACCGAGCCGATCAGCACCGCCTTCGCGATACGGCGCGTGCCGTGCCGGCCGATGTAGCGCGCCACCTCCCCACCGCCCATCGAAAAGCCGACGAGCGTCACGTCCTGCAGGTCGAGCGTGTCGAGCAACGTCGCGAGATCGTCGGCCAGCGTGTCGTAGTCGTATCCGCTCCACGGCTGCCCGGACCGCCCGAAGCCGCGCCGGTCGTACGCGATGCAGCGCAGGCCGTGCGACGCGAGATGATGCATCTGCGCGTCCCACATGTCGGCGTTCAGCGGCCAGCCGTGAATGAACACGACCGGGCGGCCGCTGCCCCAGTCCTTGTAGTGAATCGACACGCCGTCGCGGGTGGTGAACGTGCTCATGAGGGTTCCTTGCGGGTAGGGAAGCCGCGGACGCGGCCGAAGCGTGCGGCGCGGCGCGTCATGCCCGGGACTGCCGGGCGACGAACTGCTCGAGCGCCGTCGCGAGGACCATCTCACGGCAGTTCGCGGGGCGTTTCTCGCCGCGCCACTGGGGTTTGTAGATCGCGTCGCCGATCCGGATCGGCTGCCCGGTGAGCGCGCAGCGTGCCAGCCTGCGCGCCTTCGCGCAGATCCAGCGTTGTTCGTCGTAGCGGCAGCGGGTCGGATCGCTCCACGACACCAGCATCGACGAATCGGTCTGCCGCTCGACGGCGACGATCGCGCTGCGGCGGCGCACGTCGCCGCTCGACGGCACCGGCGCATCGTCCCGATGCGGGCGACGCGAGCCGTCCGTCTCCCGCGTGCGCGGCATCGGCAGCATCCGGACGCCCGCGACGGGCAGCGGTCCGAGCGACGTGATCATGTGCTCCCAGCGATTGAAGGCGTCCATGGCGGCATATCCAGGCAGGTGACGGGCGGCGCGGGCCCTGCCGGCCCGTTCGCGTGGCGCGCAACGTGTGGCGGTGACCCGATGTTGACGATAGCCGCCGCGCGCTGAAGAGTCCCGGTCCCGCGCTTAATTTTTCTGCAATGCGGCAAATTCGCGCGCGGCGCCGCGGCGTTCAAGAAAATTCAGCCGGATTTCAGTACGGCGCGCACCGCGCCGGGATACGCTCCCGACGGCATTCGTTCGTCCGCGCGCGCCAGTCGCCGCGCGGCGGCGCACGCCGGACGGCTGCCGGGCGGGATGGCCGCGGCCGGCCGTCACCGATCCACCATCCCGTGCGGCCTCGCCGCCGCATACCCCAGGAGTCCAGATGCATCCCGAACCAACCGATGCCGTTGCGTCGGCCCGCCGCCGCGACATGCTGCTCGCCGGCGCGACGGCCGTTGCCGCAGCCGCGCTGCCCGCGATGGCGGCCGCCGCCGGCACGCCGTCCCACAGCCCCTCTTCAGCCCATGCAGGCGCGCAGACGATGAACACGATCACCACCAAGGACGGCACGCAGATCTACTTCAAGGACTGGGGTAGCGGCCGCCCGGTCGTGTTCTCGCACGGCTGGCCGCTGTGCGCGGACGCGTGGGATGCGCAGATGCTGTTCCTCGTGCAGCGCGGCTATCGCGTGATCGCGCACGACCGCCGCGGCCACGGCCGCTCCAGCCAGCCGTCGCGCGGCAACGACATGAACACGTACGCGGACGATCTCGCCGCGCTGCTCGATGCGCTCGACGTGCGCGAAGCCACGCTCGTCGGCCACTCCACCGGCGGCGGCGAAGTCGCGCGCTATATCGGCCGTCACGGCACGAAGCGCGTGGCGAAGGCCGTGCTGATCGGCGCGGTGCCGCCGCAGATGGTGAAGTCGCCGACCAATCCGGGCGGCCTGCCGATGGACGTATTCGACGGCATCCGCAAGAACGTCGCGGAGAACCGTTCGCAGTTCTACAAGGATCTCGCGGTGCCGTTCTTCGGCTTCAATCGCCCGAACGCGAAGGTGTCGCAGGGCACGATCGACGCGTTCTGGTCGCAGGGGATGATGGGCGGCATTCACGGCCAGTATCTGTGCGTGAAGGAGTTCTCCGAAGTCGACTACACCGAGGACCTGAAGAAGTTCGACGTGCCGACGCTCGTGCTGCACGGCGACGACGACCAGATCGTGCCGATCGACGATTCGGCCCGGCTGTCGTCGAAGATCGTCAAGCACGCGGTGCTGAAGGTGATCGAGGGCGGCGCGCACGGGATGTGCGTCGTGAACGCCGATCGCATCAACGCCGAGTTGCTCGCGTTCCTGCAGGCGTAAGCGTGCCGTCCGTCGCGGCGGCGCTCATGCCGCCGCGACGGACGCTGCGCCCACGCCGTTCAGGACTTTTCAGGAAATTTCAGATCGCGCGGCGCCGCGCTCACGGCGCCCGCACCGGGCGCAGCAGGATGCCGAGCAGCGCGCCGGCGAGCGCGAACGCCATCGCCACGCGGAAGTTGTCGGCCAGCGCGAGCGTCGTGGCCTGCACGCGCACCGCGCGATCGACGAGCGCATAGGTCGCCTGGTTGCCTGTCGCGAACGTGGCGCCATGCGCGACCAGCGACGCCGCGCCGGCCCGCAGCCGTTCGAGCGTTTCCGGATCCGACAGCGACACATGCAGACCGACGAGATTCGAATGGGTAGCCTCCCTGATCCGCTGAATCACCGCGATCGACGTCGTGCCGAGCTGCCCGCTCAGCAGGCGCGTCGTCTGCACGACCGCGCCGAACGTCAGCGCATGCTCGGCCGTCACGTGCCGGCCGAAGAAAACGATGACCGACGTGAGCGCCATCGTCTGGCCGAGCGCCTGCAGCAATTGCGACGGAATGAAATCGGGCTCGGCCCACACCGGCGTGAGCCGCGAGCCGAGCGCGAACGCAATCGCCACCATCGCGAAGCCGGCGACGATCAGCCGGCGCGGGTCGACACGCTGCAGCAACAGCGCGACGCACGGCGCGAACAGCAACTGCGGGATCGCGATCCAGCGCAGCGTATCGCCGATCTGCAGCGGGCGCAGCCCGTACGTACTCGCGAGGAACAGCGACGGGATGAAGCTCGTGTTCAGCACGGTGAAGCGCACGAGGCCGACGAGCACGATCAGCAGCGCGATGTTGGGCCGCGCCAGATAGCCGAGATCGATGCCCGCGCGCGGCGATGCGAGTTCGTGGATCAGGAACGCGGCGATCATCAGGATGCCGACGGCCAGCAGCGCGACGATCAGCGGCGACTGCAGCCAGAACAGCCGCTCGCCCTGGTCGAGTGCGACGCACAGGCACGCGAACCCGCCCGCGCCGAGCAGCATCCCGCGCGCGTCGATGCCGGACGCGAAGCGCTTGATCGGCTCGTCGGCGAGCGACAGCATCAGGCACGCGATGAACGGCACGGTCAGCGCCGCGTTCTGCCAGAACAGCCAGCGCCAGCTCAGGTGTTCGCTGTACCAGCCTTCGAGCGTGGCCGACAGGTTCAGCGACATCTCCAGATTCATCGCATACGCGGCGATGCCGAACGGGATCAGCCGCGGCGGCAGCGTGCGCACGACGAAGCCGATCGTCAGCGGCACGAACACGCCGGACGCGAGCCCCGCGATCGCCTGGCACACGATGAACGCGCCGAATTGCGTGCAGAGCGGCAGCACCGTTTCCGCGCCGAGAAACACCACGGCGCCCGCGACCAGCACGCGGCGCGTGCCGAACATGAAGGCCGCCGCGATCGCGAGCGGCCCGACGAACATCTGCGATGCGGTAAACGCGGTGTTGATCCACGCGCCTTCGTCGAAGCCGACGCCCAGCGCGCCGCGCACGTCGGCGAGCCCGAGCGACGTGATGCGCGATGTCAGCGTCGCGATGATCGCGCCGAGCAGCACGGCCGCGATCGCGGCGATCGACCGAAACGTCGGAATGTCGGAGGCCGGCCCTGCGGCCGGCGCCGGCATGGCACTGCCGGTGGCGAACGTCGTGTTCATCGTCGAGCGGCTCCCGCCTGTCAAGCTGGCGCAAGCATAACGCGGTGCGTCGAATCCTGCCCGTACAACGGAGTTTGCCGATCATGACCCCACCCTCCCCCGCGCCGACGCCTGCCGTGCCCGCGCGTTCCCGCAAGCCGGCCATCGTCGCGATCGCCGCGATCGCGCTGCTGCTCGTCGCGTTGCTCGCGTACGAGTTCGACGCACGCGATCGCGGCACCGATGATGCATACGTGACCGGCCACCTGCACGTGATCTCGCCGCGCGTGTCCGGCACGGTCGAGCGCGTGCTCGTCGACGACAACCAGTTCGTGCACGCGGGCGACGCGCTCGTGCAGATCGACCGGCGCGACTTCGACGTGCGCGTCGCCGCGCAGCGCGCACGCGTCGCGCAGGCGCATGCCGATGCGAGCCGCGCCCACGCGCTGATCGAGCAGGCGGACGCGGCGCTCGTGTCGGCGCACGCCGATGCCGAAAAGGCCGAACTCGATTACGCGCGGGCCCGCGAACTGACCCGCGAGACGCCGCGCGGCCTGTCGAAGCAGGAGTTCGATGCGGCCGATGCCGCCCGCAAGTCCGCCCGCGCGCGCGTCGCGGCGGCCGACGCGCAACGGCGCAGCGCCCTCGCCGCCGCCCAGGCCGCCGACGCCGCGTCGAACCAGAACGATGCCGAATTGCGCGACGCACTGCTGCAGCTCGGCTACACGGCGGTCGTCGCGCCGTCGGACGGCTACGTCGGCAAGAAGACCGTCGAGACCGGCGAGCATGTCGCGCCCGGCCAGGCGCTGCTCACGCTGGTCGAGCCGCATCCGTGGATCGTCGCCAATTTCCGCGAGACGCAGTTGCGGCACGTACGCGCCGGCGACGCCGTGCAACTGCGCTTCGATGCGCTGCCGGAACGCGCGTTCAGCGGCCGCATCGACAGCCTGTCGCCCGCGACCGGCGCGCAATTCGCGCTGCTGCCGCCCGACAACGCGACCGGCAACTTCACGAAGGTCACGCAGCGCGTGCCCGTGAAGATCCTGCTGGACGGCCCGGCCGCGACGGAGCCGCGCATCCGGCCCGGGCTGTCGGTCGTCGTCACGCTGCAACCCGGCGGCGCAGCGCGATGAAGCGCGCCTTCGCCGTACTCGCCGCGAGCCTGCTGGCCGCCTGCTCGATCGCGCCGCAGCCGCTCGCGCCCGTCCCGGTCGGGCGCGACGGGTTCCTCCATGCCGCTCCGTCGACCGATGCGCGCGCGCCGTCGCTCGCGGCGTGGCCCGCGCGGTTCGGCGACCCGCAACTCGGCCGCCTCGTCGACGCCGCGCTCGCGCACAACCTCGACATCCGCGCGGCGGCCGCGCGCGTCGACCAGGCGCAGGCGCTGCTCGGCGTGCGCGAGGCCGCGCTGGCGCCGACCGTGCGCGTCGACCCGTCGTTCAGCCGCACGCGCGTATCCGGCACGGTCGACAACGCGCTGCCGAAGCGCACGATGCACAACTGGTCGGTTCCGGTCGCCGCGAGCTACGAAGTCGATCTATGGGGACGCTTGCGCGGCGACGCCGACGTCGGCGAACAGAACGTGCTGCAGGCGGCGGCCGACCGCGATGCGATGCGTTTGCGGGTGGCGACCGAAGTGGCCGTCGACTACCTGACGCTGCGCTACGTCGACGACGATCTCGTGACGCTCATGCGCGCGATCGGGCTGCGGCGCACCGCGCTCGACGTGATCGCCGCGCGCGTGCGGGCCGGCGCGGCGAGCGATCTCGACGGGCTGCGCGCGTCCGCCGATCTCGATACCGCACATGCCGATCTCGCGGAGAGCCGCCGGCTGCGCGAGAACCTCGTCGACGCCCTCGCGGTGCTGACCGGCGTGTCGCCGACCGCGTTCGACGTCGACACGGGCGCCGTGCCCGTGCAGGTGCCGGAGGTGCCGGCCGGGCTGCCGTCCGCGTTGCTCGCCCAACGCCCGGACGTATTCGCGGCGGCCCGGCGCGCCGACGCGGCGTCGCTCGAGCTGGGCATCGCGCGCACCGCGTGGCTGCCGACGCTGACGCTGACCGCCGACGGCGGTTTCGCCACCCGCGACCTGCGCTCGTTTCTCGACCGCAACAGCTCGCTGTGGAGTCTCGGCGCGAACGTCGCGCTGACGCTGTTCGACGGCGGCAAGCGCGACGCGGCGGTGGCCGCCGCGCGGGCCGGCACGGACGTCGCCGACGCCAACTATCGCGCGACCGCGATCGCTGCGTTGCGCGACGTGCAGGACGCGCTCAACGACATCGCCGCGCAAAAGGAGCGGATCGTGCGCTACGACCATGCGGCACACGCGACGGACGCCGCGGCGCGGCTGTCGCTGAGCCGTTACGCGCACGGTTACGTCAGCTACCTGGAAGTGATCGACGCCGATCGCGATGCGCTGAATGCGCGGCGCCAGCTGATTCACAGCCGGCAGGCGCTGGCCGTCGCGACGGTGAGCCTCGTGCGCGCGTTGGGCGGCGGATGGACGCCGCCGGCGCGCGCCGGCCGGGACGGGTTACGCGACGCGACGCAGGCCGACGCGCGATGAATGGATCGAACGGCCGGCGAGCACGTCACACGAGCGCGAGCCGATGCGCGTCCTCGCCGAGAAACCGGTGCACGAAGGTCACGGCCATCGCGCCTTCGCCGACCGCCGACGCGACGCGCTTGACCGATCCCGATCGCACGTCGCCGGCCGCGAACGATCCCGGCACGCTGGTTTCCAGGTGATACGGCCGCCGCTCGAGCGGCCATACGCGCTCGAACGCGGGACAGTCGTACAGGTCGCCGCCGGTCACGAGATAACCGTCCGGATTGCGAATGATGTCGGTGTCCTTCGCCCAGTCGGTATTCGGCGCGCCGCCGATGCACACGAACAGGCGCGTGGCCGGCAGCCGTTCGCGCGTGCCGTCGGCCGAGCGAAGCTCGATCGCGTCGAGCCAGCCGTCGCCGTGCAGCGCGGCGACGCTCGAGCGGTAGCGGACCTCGATGTTCGGCGTCCGCTCGATCCGGTCGATCAGGTAGCGCGACAGCGTGTCGGCGAGCGATGCCCCGCGCACGAGTATCGTCACCTGGCGCGCATGCCGCGCGAAATTCATCGCGGCCTGGCCGGCCGAATTGCCGCCGCCGACGATGAACACCTGCTCGCCCGTGCACATCGGCGCTTCGCTCGACCCGGCGCCGTAGAACAGCCCCGCATTGAGAAACGCCGGCTCCTCCGGCAGCCCAAGGCTGCGATATTCGATGCCGGTCGCGCAGATGTTCGCGCGCGCGACCAGGATCGACCCGTCGGCGAGCTCGACGCGGATCTTGCCGTCGACGAACGTCGCATGCACGCCTTCACGCATCGTCAGCAGCTCGACGCCGAACTTCACCGCCTGCTCGCGCGCGCGTTCGGCGAGCTCCGCGCCCGGGATGCCGTCCGGGAAGCCCATGTAATTCTCGATCAGCGAACTCGTGCCGGCCTGCCCGCCGATCGCGCCGCGCTCGATCACGACCGCGCGCAGCCCTTCGGACGCCGCGTAGACCGCCGCCGACAGCCCGGCCGGCCCCGCGCCGTAGATCGATACGTCGTATTCGACGAAGCGCGGGCGCGCGACCCAGCCGAGCCGCGCGGCGATCTCGGTCAGCGTCGGCTGGTACAGGCGCGAGCCGTCCGGAAAGATCACGACCGGCAGCCGGATGTCGTGCAGCGGCGCGATGCCGAGCACCTGCGCGCAGTCGGCGTCGGATGTCAGCTCGCACCAGTCGTACGCAATCATGCGCCGCTGCAGGAAATCGCGGATCGCATACGCGTCCCTGCTGCGCGGCAGGCCGACGATCCGCACGTGTTGCGGTTGATCCATGAGCGCCTCCCGATGATGTCGATGTCGAATGCGGTCCGGCCGGTGCCCGCGCCGGACGCATTCGCGACTGTACGCCGCCGTCGTGCGCCGCGCGGGCCGCTTCATGACAATTAAGGTGCGGCCGCGACGCGACGCTGCACAATGCCGCGTACCCCTCCCGCTTGCGGCTTCGCGCCGGCCGTGCCGCAAGCGTCGCTCCCGCGCCGGCACCGGAGCGCAAGATGGCCAACGCCTGTACGCATCTCGACGAAGCACGCGTGTTCGACACCGACAAGGACTACTGTGAGGAATGCGTCAAATCGGGCAGCCGCTGGGTGCATTTGCGGATGTGCCTGATCTGCGGGCACGTCGGCTGCTGCGACTCGTCGCCGAATCGCCACGCGAGCCGGCATTTCCACGAAACCGGCCACCGGCTCGTCCGCTCGATCGAGCCTGGCGAGCGCTGGATCTGGTGCTACGCGGACGAAGTCGTCGCCGGCGAAGTTCCGTCGTAACGTGACACGCGGCGCCATCGGCGCCCGTTCATCCCCGATTCGCCCCCGATTCCGGGCCAAGGGTTAACACGGCTCGATCACGGCTTTGCGCTGCGCCGTTTTCGACCTACAATTTATCGAACGATAACTTATCCTTCGATAAACAAGAGGTTCGTCATGCCCGTATCTCGACTCGCGCATTACTCGATCCGCACGCCCGATCTCGAAGCATCGTGCCGCTTCTACGAACGCGTGCTCGGCTTCAGACGCGGCTACCGCCCGCCGTTCGACTTTCCGGGCGCGTGGCTCTACCTCGGTGACGACGAAGCCGATTACGGCACGGTCCACCTGATCGGCATCGATCCGGCCAACCCGAACGGGCTCGCCGCGTATCTCGGCGACAAGCCCGTGCCGGCCGCGGGCACCGGCACCGTCGACCACATCGCGTTCGTCGCGACCGGCGTCGAGGCGATGTGGCGCACGCTGCGTGCCGAGCACATCGCATGGCGCGACCGCACCGTGCCGAGCCTCGGATTGCATCAGGTCTTCATCGAGGATCCGTCGGGCGTGACGATCGAACTGAACTACCCGGCCGCCGAAGTCGCCGGCCTCGACATGCGCGGCGCCGCAGCGGCCGCCGCTACCCGTGGAGACTGACATGAGCATCCATTCGACGCATCGCAAGGCCGCCATCGTCGGCGGCTCGCTGGGCGGGCTGTTCGCCGCGAACCTGTTGCTGCGCAACGGCTGGGACGTGGACGTGTTCGAGCGCGTGCCCGACGCGCTGTCCGGCCGCGGCGCCGGCATCGTCACGCATCCGGAGCTGTTCGACGTGCTGCGCGCGGCCGGCGTGCGCGTCGACGCATCGATCGGCGTGAACGTCGAATCGCGCGTCACGCTCGCGCGGGACGGCTCGCTCGCATCCGAGCGGCAACTGCCGCAGACGCTGACCGCATGGAGCAAGATGTACCACGTCCTGCGCGCCGCGCTGCCCGACCAGCACCATCACGCGGGGGCCGTCGTCGCCGACGTCGCGGACGGGCCCGAGCACGCCACGCTCACGCTGGCCGACGGGTCGGTCGTGCATGCCGACCTCGTCGTCGCGGCCGACGGCTTCCGTTCGGCGATCCGCGAACGATTCCTGCCGGACGCGCGCCTGCAGTACGCGGGCTACGTCGCGTGGCGCGGCCTCGTCGACGAGCGCGAACTGTCGGAGCGCACGCACGCGGCGCTGTTCGACAAGTTCGCATTCGGCCTGCCGCCGCGCGAGCAGATCCTCGGCTATCCGGTCGCCGGCCAGCACAACAGCACGCGGCCCGGCGAGCGCCGCTACAACTTCGTGTGGTATCGCGCGACCCGCGAGGACACCGACCTGCCGAACCTGCTCACCGACGCGACGGGCAAGCTGTGGGCGACCGGCATTCCGCCAACGCTGATCCGCCGCGACGTGCTCGCCGACATGGAAGACGCCGCGCATGCATTGCTCGCGCCGCAGTTCGCGGAAGTCGTGTCGCGCGCCGCACAGCCGCTGTTCCAGCCGATCTACGACCTCGAGGTGCCGCGCATGGCGTTCGGCCGCATCGCGCTGCTCGGCGATGCGGCATTCGTCGCGCGGCCGCACTGCGGGATGGGCGTCACGAAGGCCGCGGGCGATGCGCTTGCGCTGGTCGGCGCGCTGGCCGCGCATGCCGATCCGCTGGATGCACTGCACGCGTACAGCGAAACGCGCACCGCGTTCGGCGCCGCGATCGTGGAACACGCGCGCCATCTCGGCGCATACATGCAGGCGCAACTGAAGAACGACACCGAACGCGAGATGGCCGAACGCTACCGCACCGCGGAAGTCGTGATGCGCGAAACGGCCGTGCCGCCGCGGTTCTGACCACCGGCGGGCGCATGGACGAAGTCTTGCGCACGCCGCATCGCGCCCCATCCAATACCGACAAGGAGACACCGTGAACCGCTCGATTACGGCCGCCGCCGGCCCCGCACCCGATCAGGACGTGCCCGCCGCGGCCACGCATCCGCTGCTGCGCGACGCCCGCTTCCGCCATCTCGTCACGCGAAGGCGGCGATTCGCGTGGTCGCTGACCGCCGTCATGCTCGCGCTTTACTTCGCGTTCATCCTGTCGCTGGCGTTCTCGCCGGCATGGCTCGGCCGGCCGATCGTGCCGGGCCGCCCGACCACGTGGGGCATCCCGGTCGGCTTCGGCATGTTCGTCGCGACGTTCGCGCTCGTCGCGCTGTACGTGCGGCGTGCGAATGCGGTGCACGACGCGCTCGTCGCGTCGATCCGCGACGGAGGCGGCCAATGAAACGCACCTTCGTCATCCTCCTCGCCGCAACGGCGAGCGCAGCCGCGGCGCCGGCGTTCGCGGCGGGCTCCGCGCCGCTCGCGCACCCGCACAATCCGGTCGCCATCGGCATGTTCGTGCTGTTCGTCGCGTCGACGCTCGCCATCACGCGCTGGGCCGCCCGCCAGAACCGCAGCGTCGCCGATCATTACGCGGCCGGCGGCCGCATCACCGCGCTGCAGAACGGCTGGGCGATCGCCGGCGACTACATGTCGGCCGCATCGCTGCTCGGCATCTCCGCGCTCGTGTTCACGAGCGGTTACGACGGGCTGATCTATTCGGTCGGCTTTCTCGCGAGCTGGCCGATCATCCTGTTCCTGATCGCGGAGCCGTTGCGCAACCTCGGCAAGTACACGCTCGCCGACGTCGTGTCGTACCGGCTGCAGCCACGGCCGATCCGCGCGTTCGCCGCGTCGAGCTCGATCGTCATCGTCCTGCTGTATCTCGTGTCGCAGATGGTCGGCGCCGGCAAGCTCGTCGAGCTGCTGTTCGGGCTCGACTACACGGCCGCGGTGGTGATCGTCGGCGTGCTGATGGTCGTCTACGTGTTCTTCGGCGGCATGCTCGCCACCACGTGGATCCAGATCGTCAAGGCCGTCCTGCTGCTCGCCGGCGCGGCATTCATGGCGTTCATGGTGCTGAGCCGCTTCGGCTTCAGCCTCGACGCGCTGTTCGCGCAGGCGCTGCGCGTCCATCCGAAGCACGCGGCCATCATGCGGCCGGGCGGCCTCGTGTCCGACCCGGTGTCCGCGGTGTCGCTCGGGCTCGCGCTGATCTTCGGGACGGCCGGCCTGCCGCACATCCTGATGCGCTTCTTCACGGTCGGCGACGTCGGCGCGGCGCGCAAGAGCATCCTCCATGCAACCGGCATCGTCGGCGCCGGCTATGCATTGATCATCGTGATCGGCTTCGGCACGATCGCGCTCGTCGCGGCGGACCCGCGGTATCACGATGCGTCCGGCGCGGTGGCCGGCGGCGCGAACATGGTGGCGATCCATCTCGCGCATGCGATCGGCGGCAACTTTTTCCTCGGCTTCATCTGCGCGGTCGCGTTCTCGACGATTCTCGCCGTGGTCGCGGGGCTGACGCTCGCCGGCTCGTCGGCGATCTCGCACGACCTCTATGCGAACGTGCTGCGCCGCGGCCAGGCGACCGACCGCGAAGAAATGCGCGTCGCACGCGCGACGACGCTGGTGCTCGGCGTGCTCGCGATCGTGCTGGGCATCGCATTCGAGAAGCAGAACATCGCGTTCATCGTCAGCCTCACGTTCTCGATCGCCGCCAGCTCGAATTTCCCGGTGCTGCTGCTCTCGATCTACTGGCGCGGCCTGACGACGCGCGGCGCGGTGGTCGGCGGCACGATCGGGCTCGTCACGGCGGTCACGCTCACCGTGCTGAGCCCGACCGTCTGGGTACAGGTGCTCGGCCACGCGCACGCGCCCTACCCGTACGAATATCCGGCGCTGTTCTCGATGGCCGCCGCGTTCGTCGCGATCGTCGCGGTGTCGGCCACCGACGGCTCGGCCCGCGCGCGACGCGAACGCGCGCGGTTCGACGCGCAGCTCGTCGCATGCGAACTCGGCGCCCTGCCGCGCCACGGCACGCCACAACACGACAATCACGACCTGGAGACGATCCGATGACCTGCCCCTGCTGCCTGCCCACCGGCCGGCGCCGCATGCTCGGCACATTCGCCGCGCTTGCCGTCGCGGCCCTTGCCGGACGCCCGGCCGCGGCGGCGCAACCGGCGCCCGCCTCGGCCGCTGCAGCCGCGCTGCCGGCCCGGCGTCCACGCGCGATCGACATCCACGCGCACTATTACCCGGAAAGCTTCTGCGACCTCGTCGGCGGCGAAGGCAAGCGGTTCGGCGGCGCATTCGCGTGCGACGACACGACGTTCACGTTCCGCACGCCGGCCGGCGGCCTCGGGCCGCTGCCGATGAAATTCATCTACGTCGACGCGCGGCTCGAGGACATGGACGCGTCGGGCGTCGACGTGCAGGCGCTGTCGCTGAGCGTGCCGATGGCGTACTGGGGCGACCGGCCGTTCAACGCGAAACTGGCGCGCACATGGAATACGGCCGCGTCGCGCGTGCACCAGCGGCATCCGGCGCGCTTCGTCGTCCTCGCGACGCTGCCGATGCTCGACGCCACCGATGCGATCGACGAGCTCGAGCGCGCGTCGGCGCTGCCCGGCGTGCGCGGCGTGTACATGGGCACGAACATCGACAACCGCGACCTCGACGATCCGCGGTTCGCGCCGGTGTTCGCGCGCATCGAGCAACTCGGGCTGCCGGTGTTCCTGCACCCGCAGCAAACCGTCGGCGGCGCGCGCCTCGGCGATTTCTACCTGAGCAACCTGCTCGGCAATCCGTTCGATACGGCAATCGCCGCTTCGCACCTGATACTCGGCGGCGTGCTCGACCGCCATCCGGCGCTGCACGTCACGCTGCCGCATGCGGGCGGCGCGCTGCCGGTCCTCGTCGGCCGGCTCGACGCCGGGTGGACCGTCCGGCCGGAAACGCGCCGGCTCGCGCAACAGCCGAGCAGCTATCTGCGGCGCTTCAGCTACGACACGGTGTCCCACTCGGGGCCGGTGCTGAACTTTCTGATCGAGAACGTCGGCATCGACCGGCTGGTGCTCGGCAGCGACTATTGCTTCGACATGGGCTACGCGCAACCGGTGCGTTTTCTCGACCGGCTGGACCTGCCCGACGACCAGCGCGCGCTGGTGCTCGGCGGCAATGCGGGCCGGCTGCTGCGGATCTAGCGCATGCGTGCCGGGTGCCGCCGAACCAGGCCGGACCCCGTTCAGAACGTTTCAGCCCGGTTTCAGGAAATGACGCGGGCGTCTGCGTAGACTGGCTGCAAGAGCGACCGCGCAGGCCAGCGCCTGCGCGCCTTTTCGATTGATGGAGTGACAACGTGGATCCAGTTGCCAATCACCGCCGCGCAGCCACGCGTTCGCGGCCCGGCCGGCCGACGCACGACGCCCCGGGCGCGCCGCGCACGACGTGCGGCGCACCGCTTCGCGCGGAGCGCACATGAAGCACAAACGACTCTGGTTCGGCGCGGCCGGCATCGCGATCGCGGGCATCGCGGTCGCGCTCGGCATCATGGTGCGGCCGTCGATCGCGCCGATCGATCCGCCCGCCCCTGCTTCGTTCGATCCGCAACTGGTGCGCGCCGGCGCGCGGGTCGTCGCGCTCGGCGACTGCGTCGTATGCCACACCGCGAAGGACGGCAAGCCGTTCGCGGGCGGGCTGCCGCTCGCGACGCCGTTCGGCACGATCTACGCGACCAACATCACGCCGGACGCCGAAACGGGGATCGGCCGCTGGTCGCGCGACGCCTTCGCCCGTGCATTGCGCACCGGCATCGGACGCAACGGCCAGCCGCTTTACCCGGCGTTTCCGTACATTCATTTCACGCGGATGTCGGACGACGACATCGCCGCCGCGTACGCATACCTGATGACGCGTGAACCGGTACATGCGACGGCGCCCGCGAACGACCTGATCTTTCCGCTGAATTTCCGGCCGCTGGTCGCGTTCTGGAACGTGCTGTTCCTGCGCGAAGGCGCGTATCAACCCGACCCCGCGCAGTCCGCGCAATGGAACCGCGGCAGGATGCTCGTCGACGGGCTCGGCCACTGCGCATCGTGCCATTCGCCGCTGAACGCGATCGGCGGCGAGCAGCGCGGCCGTGCATTCGACGGCGGCATCGTCGACGGTTGGGAAGCGCCGCCGCTCAATGCGCTCGGCCAGGCCGCGCGCCCGTGGACACAGGCGCAGCTCGTGACCTACCTGCGCACCGGCCACGCAAGCGAGCATGGCGCGGCGGCCGGGCCGATGCTGCCGGTCACGCGCGACCTCGCGACGGTACCGGTGGAGGACGTCGAGGCGATCGCCGCGTACATCCTGTCGATCCAGAAGCCGGCGACCGCGCATGCGGCCGCGAATCCGCTCCAACGCGCCGCGACGACGCCGGCCGCGCAGCGCGGCGCGACGCTGTTCCAGGCGTCGTGCGCGCAGTGCCACGGGCCGGCCGCGCCGATGCAATCGATCGGCGAGCGCCCGACGCTCGCGTTCAGCACGGCGGTCAACGCCGATACGCCGCGCAACGCGATCCAGATGATGTTCAACGGCATCGGCTGGCACGGCGAGGACACGCTGAACTACATGCCGTCGTTCATCGACCAGTACGACGACGCGCAGATCGCCGATCTCGCCGCGTACGTGCGCGAGACCTATACCGACCGTCCCGCATGGTCGGGCGTCGACGCGATGGCCGCGAAGCTCAGAAAAGAGGACACCGCACGATGATTACCCTCACCGTCAACGGCGTGCGGCACACGCTGGACATCGATCCGTCCACGCCGCTGCTGTACGCGCTGCGCAACGACCTGCACCTGCACGGCGCGAAGTTCGGCTGCGGCCTCGGCCAATGCGGCGCCTGCACCGTGATCGTCGACGGCAAGCCGACCTTCTCGTGCCTGATGCCGGTGGCCGCGGTCGGTTCGCGCAGCGTGCGCACGATCGAGAGCCTCGGCACCGCCGAGCATCCGGGCCCGCTGCAACGCGCGTTCATCGAGCACCAGGCCGCGCAGTGCGGCTACTGCATCGCCGGGATGATCATGCGCGCGCAGGCGCTGCTCGAACGCAACCCGAAGCCGACCGAACAGGAACTGCGCACGCACATGGAACCGAACCTGTGCCGCTGCGGCACGCACATGCGGATTCTCGCGGCGGTGCGCTCGGTCGCGGGGCTGCCAGCCCCCGAACCGGCTTCCGCTCCCGTCACGATCAGCAAGGGGCTGTAATGAATTCCCACGACGACATCGACGAAGGCCGTCGGCACTTCATCGTCTCCGGCGCGCTGTTCGTCGCGTTCAGTCTCGCGCCCGCGTCGCGCGCGGCCGCGCAGCTGGTGATCGCCGACGAAGGCGCGGCCGTGCACGTGGCGAAGGCCACGCAGGCGCTCGCCGGCAGCCTGAAGACCAATCCGCTGCTCGATGCATGGGTCAAGATCGCGCCCGACGGCAAGGTCACCGTGTACACCGGCAAGGTCGAGCTCGGCACCGGCGTGCGCACCGCGCTGCTGCAGGTGGCCGCCGAGGAACTCGACATGAAGCCGTCGCTGATCACGTTCCTGACCGCCGACACCGGCGCGTCGCCGGACGAAGGCTTGACCGCCGGCAGCCACACGATGGCCGACAGCGGCTCCGCGCTGCTGAACGCGACCGCGCAGGTGCGCGCGCTGCTGGTCGAAGGCGCGGCGAAACGCTTCGGCGTCGATCCGCGCATGCTGACGACCGCCGACGCGGTGATCACGGCGCCCGACGGCCGCACGATGACCTACGGCGACGCGATCCGCACGGTCGACCTGCACCGCAACGCGACGCCCACGTCGCCGCTGAAGAACCCGGCGACGTTCTCGGTGATCGGCACGTCGCTGCCGCGCGTCGACATCCCGAACAAGGTCACGGGCGGCGTCAGCTACGTGCAGGACATGCAGCTGCCCGGCATGCTGCACGCACGCGTCGTGATGCCGCCGGTGTACGACGCGAAGCTGCTGTCGTTCGACGAAGCCGCGATCCTGAAGCTGCCGGGCGTCGTGCGGATCGTGCGCAACGGCAGCATGCTCGCGGTGGTCGCGCAGGGCGAGTGGCAGGCGGTGGTCGCGCAGCGCGCGCTCGCCGCCGGCTGCCAGTGGTCGCCGGGCCGCAAGCTGCCCGAGCGCAGCACCGTGCACGCGGACCTGAAGCGGATCTCGACGCAGCGCATCGAGATCGCGAACACGCATGCGGCCACCGCGCCGGCCGTGAAGACGCTGAACGCGACGTTCCTGAAGAACTACCTGCTGCATGGGTCGATCGGGCCGTCGTGTTCGGTCGCACATCTCGAGAACGGGATGATGACGGTGTGGACCCACTCGCAGGGCGTCTATCCGCTGCGCGATGCGCTCGCGGAAATGCTGTCGATGCCGAAGGCGAACATTCGCTGCATTCACACCGAGGGCTCCGGCTGCTACGGCCACAACGCGGCGGACGACGTGGCCGCGCACGCGGCGCTGATCGCCGCCGCGATGCCGGGCAAGCCGATTCGCGTGCAATGGATGCGCGAACAGGAACACACGTGGGATCACTTCACGCCCGCGATGGTGACCGAGGTCAGCGCATCGCTCGACGCGAGCGGCCGCATCGTCGACTGGAACTATGCGTTGTGGAGCAGCTCGCACAACGAGCGGATCGTCAACGCGGGCCGGCTGCTGCCCGCGCGCATGCTCGAGCCGCCGTTCGTGCCCGCGCCGTCGACGCCGATGCTGCAACCGGAAGGCGGCGGCGACCGCAACGCGATCCCGCTGTACGCGCTGCCGAACCAGCACATCGTCAACAACTTCTCGCCGACGATGCCGCTGCAGACGTCCGCGATGCGCTCGCTCGGCGCGCACACCAACGTCTGGGCGATCGAAAGCTTCATGGACGAGCTCGCGCACGCCGCCGGCGTCGATCCGGTCGAATTCCGGCTGCGCCACATGGAAGACCATCGCGCGCGGCAGGTGATCCAGCTCGCCGCGAAGCACTTCGGCTGGCCGCGGCCGCCGCGTGCGCGCAACCGCGGCGTCGGCTTCGCGTTCGGCAAGTACAAGAACCTGATGGCGTACGTCGCGATCGCGGTCGAGGTGTCGGTCGTGCCGGAAACCGGTCAAGTGACGCTCGAACACGCGGAAGCCGCCGTCGACGCGGGCCAGATCGTGTCGCCGGACGGCATCCGCAACCAGATCGAGGGCGGCATCGTGCAGGCCGCGAGCTGGACGCTGTACGAGGCGCTGAAGTACGACACGGAACGGATTCGCAGCTTCGACTGGAGCAGCTACCCGATCCTGCGCTTCTCGGCCGCGCCGCAGAACGTGAAGGTCCATCTGGTCAATCGCCCCGGCGCGCCGTTTCTCGGCGCGGCCGAGGCGTCGATGGGGCCGACCGCCGGCGCGCTGGCCAACGCGATCTTCGATGCGACCGGCCAGCGCCTGCGCGAAATGCCGTTTGCCGGCGACGCGCTGAGAAAGCGCATCGACGCGTAGCGATCGGTCGCGTTCGCTGCGCGATACGCCCTATCCGATACCCGACAAGACGGCGCCGGCACGCACCGGCGCCGCATGCCGACAGGCTGGAGAACTTCCGACGATGGATACCTTGCTTTCGATGCGCGTGTTCACGCGCATCGTCGAAACCGGCAGCTTCACGCGCGCGTCCGACACGACCGGCCTCACCACGCCGCGCGTGTCCGCGCTGCTGAGCGCACTCGAGCAGCATCTCGGCTGCCGGCTGCTGAACCGCACCACGCGCCGCATCTCGCTGACCGAGGACGGTCAGGCGTATTACGAACGCGCCGTCGCGGTGCTGCGCGAGATCGACGACATGGAGGCGTCGGTGTCGCAGGCCCGCAACGTGCCGCGCGGCCGGCTGAAGGTGAACCTGCCGCCCGCGATGGCGAAGCAGGTCGTCGTGCCCGCGCTGCCGGCGTTTCTCGACGCCCATCCGGACATCATGATCGAACTCGGCGTGACCGACCGGCAGATCGACCTCGTCGGCGAAGGGGTCGACTGCGTGGTGCGCATCGGCGCGCTCGACGATTCGGGGATGATCGCGCGGCGGATCGGCAGCCTGACCACCTGCACGTGCGGCTCGCCCGCGTATTTCGCGCGGTGCGGCGAGCCGGAGACCGTCGACGATCTCGCGCAGCACGTGGCGGTCAGTCACATCTCGGCCGACACCGGGCGACCGCGCCCGTGGGATTACGTCGTCGACGGCGAGCCGCGCATCGTGCAGATGTGCGGCACGGTGGCCGTCAACGACGCGGACAACTACATCGAGTGCGGCGTCGCCGGCATCGGCCTGATCAAGACGTCGCTGTACCTCGTCGAGCCTTACCTGAAATCGGGCCGGCTTCGCGAGGTGCTGACCGATTTCAACGCGCCGGCCAGGCCGATTTCGGTGCTGTATCCGCCCAATCGCCACATTCCGGTCAAGCTGAAGGTGTTCGTCGACTGGCTCGCGGGCCTGTTCGAGCAGATTCCGACGCTGCAGGGCAAACGCGGCTGAACCGCTGCGGCGCGGCACCTTTGCGTGCCGCGCAACACTCGATTGCGCGGCGCCTCGCTTCCAGTTTTATCGATTGATCAATAGTATGGACGGCAATGCGGTGCACCGTCCCGCGGCCGAGCGAACCCGATGCCGGCGCGACGCTTCGGTGTCCGGCCTTTCCCTTTTCCAGGAGTCGATCATGTCAACGGATTCAACACCGCTCGCGCCACCCGCGCACGGCGCCAAACTCACGCAAGGGCTGATCCTGCTGTTCGCCTTCAGCTGCGGCGCGATCGTCGCGAACCTGTACTACGCGCAGCCGATCACCGAGCTCATCGCGCCGAGCCTGCACATGTCCGGCAACACGGCGAGCCTGATCGTGTCGCTGACGCAGATCGGCTATGCGCTCGGGCTGTTCTTCATCGTGCCGCTCGGCGACCTGCTCGAAAACCGCAAGCTGATGATCGTGACGGCCGTCGTGTCGATCGCGAGCCTCGCTGCGGCCGCGTTCGTGCACACGCCCGGGCTCTTTCTCGCGATTTCGCTGCTGATCGGGTTCAGCTCGGTGGCCGTGCAGATCCTCGTGCCGCTCGCCGCGCACCTCGCGCCCGACCATTCGCGCGGCCGCGTCGTCGGCACGATCATGAGCGGGCTGCTGCTCGGCATCCTGCTCGCGCGGCCGCTGTCGAGCGTCGTCGCCGACGCGTTCGGCTGGCGCTTCGTGTTCGCGGCCGCGGCCGTGCTGATGACGCTCGTCACGGCCGTGCTCGCGCTGACGATTCCGTCGCGCCAGCCCGATCATCGCGCAACCTATTTCGAACTGATCGGCTCCCTGCTGCACCTCGTTCGCACGATGCCGGTGCTGCGCCATCGCGCGCTCTACCAGGGCCTGATGTTCGCGTCGTTCAGCCTGTTCTGGACCGCCGTGCCCGTCGAACTGACGCGTCACTACGGGTTGTCGCAATCGGCGATCGGCCTGTTCGCGCTGGTCGGCGCGATCGGCGCGACGTCGGCGCCGGTGGCCGGACGCCTCGCGGATGCCGGCCATACGGTGCGCGCGACGCTGATCGCGCTGGTTGCCGGCGCGCTCGCGTATGCGGTCGGGGTCGTGCACGGCGCCGGCCTGTACGGGCTCGTCGTCACCGGCATCGTGCTCGACTTCGCGGTGCAGATGAACATGGTGCTCGGCCAGCGCGAGATCTACGCGCTGCATGCGGCGAGCCGCAACCGGCTCAATGCGCTGTACATGACGAGCATCTTCGTCGGCGGCGCCATCGGCTCCGCGCTCGCGAGCCCGCTGTACGAACACGGCGGCTGGCCGCTCGTCGCCGCGGTGGCCGGTGCGTTCCCGATCGTCGCGCTCGGCCACTACCTGCTCGTCGGGCGGCCGCACGCGCAACGTCACGCCGCCGGTTGATCCATCGTTACCCATCGAATCGATCCGTTCGCGGGGCGCGAAGCCGCCCCGCCCCCGTCGAACCACAGGAGTCCATCATGTCTTCCCTGCTCAGTGCCTACGATCTGCGCGGCCTCGCGCTGCCGAACCGCGTCGTGATGGGGCCGATGACGCGCTCGCGCGCGCCGTCGCGCGGCCTGCCCACCGAACTGATGGCCGAGTACTACGCGCAGCGCGCGTCGGCCGGCCTGATCGTGACCGAGGCCACCAACGTCAGCCCGGCGTCCGCCGCATTCGAGCTGACGCCCGGTCTCGTCGACGATGCTCAAGCCGCCGCGTGGAAAACCGTCACCGATGCCGTCCATGCGAACGGCGGACGCATCTTCGCGCAGCTGTGGCACGGCGGCCGCGTCAGTTCGCTAACACTGCTCGGCGGCGCCGCGCCGCTGTCGCCGTCCGGCGTGAACGACGACCTCGAACAGTTGCAGGTGTGGGCGCAGTTGCAGAACGGCTATTACACGAAGATTCATGCGACGCCGTCGCGCGCGATGACGACCGATGAAGTCGTCGCGGCCGTCGACGAATTCCGGCAGGCCGCCGCGCACGCGATGGCCGCGGGCTTCGACGGCGTCGAGATCCATGCGGCCAACGGCTATCTGCCGCACCAGTTCCTGTCGTCGACGCTGAACCGCCGCGACGATCGCTACGGCGGTTCGGTCGCGAACCGCGCGCGCTTTCTCGAGGAAATCGTCGACGCGGTCGGCGGCGTGATGCCGCTGAACCGCGTCGGCGTGCGCATCTCGCCGTACGCGAAATACAACAACGTGCGCGACGCCGATCCGGACGCGACGCTCGCGTACGTCGGCCGGATGCTCGACGCGGCGGGCGTCGCGTATCTGCACGCGGCCGACACCAACGGCTGGAGCGGCGAACCCGATCTGCCGCGCATCGTCGAGCACGCGCGCCGGTCGTTCCACGGCACGCTGATCGTCAACGGCGGCATTTCGCCGGACGCGGCGAACGCGCTGATCGACGCGGGCGACGCCGATCTCGTCGCGTTTGCGCGCGCGTATATCGCGAACCCGGATCTGGTCGAGCGCATCGCGGCCCGCGCACCGCTCGCGGAGCCGAAGGCCGCCGGCTGGTACGGCGGCGACCGCGCCGGCTACGTCGACTATGCGCGGTACGACGCGGCGCCGTCGCACGCGTGACCCGCACATGCGGCGCGCCACGTGCGGCATCCCGCGCGCGGCCGCGCGCCGCAGCCGGTCGAGCGTGCGGCTGCCGCACGCTCGACCGGGGCCGTCACATGTCGTTCCACCGCGCGCCCAGCACGCGGCCGCAGAAATTCGGCCGATGGAAATCCGGATCCGCGCGTTCGAGCACGTCGGCGCTCCACGTGCCGAAGGTCGACTGCGGTCGGTGCGCGACGCCGCGCGCGACCAGGTCGAGAAACGCCTCGGGGAAATCGCCAGCGCGCGGATACGCGGCAAGGAGCGCGTCGCGCTCGTGGGCCATGTACGCGTCGAAGTCGGTCGCCATCAGGTCCGTCGACACCGCGCACGCCAATGCGCGCGCGAGCGGCGACGCGCGGACGGCCACGCCCGGCGTCGTATGCAGCGCGATCGCGTGCCACACGTCGTCGCGCATGCGCCGCGACCGGCGATGCCGCAGCAGCAACGCGTGCGCGGCATCCGCGCCGTCGAGCTCGTAGCGTTCGGTCGAACGGCCGTACGCCGGGCTCAGCCCCATGTTGGCGTACATCGCGGCGACATACAGTGCATCGGCATCGCACGCGTCGCCCGCACGCCGCGCGGCGAGCGACGCGAACACGAACACGCGCGCCCCGTGATCGACGAGCGCGGCGGGCAACGACGCGCGGGCCGCGTCGGCTGCCTCGATCGCAACGGGCGTGCGCGGAATGCGAACGCCGGCCACTTCGTCGCCGGTGGCCGATGCGCGCGGGTGCGCAGCATTCATCCTGTCTCCTTCATGCCCCGCGCACGGGGCGGAAAATCGTTCAATGCACGGCGGCGTGCGTCGCGCACCGGCACGCGCCGCTCAAAACGCGACGCAGCAGCGGCCGAAGGCTTCGCAGCGTTCGGCGGCCGCGCTTGCGGTCGGATAGCGCGACCGCGCGAAGCGGCGTCCGTGACCGCGCGCGCGGCACGCATCGATGCCGGGCGCCGCGCATGCGTCGCCCGCCGCCGACGCGTGCGGCGCGTCGCGGCCGCCGGCGCCCGCCGCATCGGCGACGCCGCCTGCGGCGACCGGCGACCATACGGGGCTGACGGGCGGCGGCGGCGGCGCCAGCGGCGAGAATTCCTGCTCCGCGTGCACGACCTTGCCGTCGACGACCGTCAGCACCGACGACAACGTCGGGATACGCAGCGCGTCGACCGTGAAGTAGTCGTCGCTCAGCACCGCGAAGTCGGCGTATCGGCCGGGCACCAGCGCGCCCTTGCGGTGCTCGTCCGCGGAGAACCACGCGCTGCCGACCGTGTAGCGGCGCAGCGCCTCCATCCGGCCGAGCCGGTTGCGCGCCGGATACAGCGCGGTGCCGCCCAGGCTGCGCCCCGACACCATCCAGTACAGCGCGACGAACGGGTTGTAGCTCGCCGCGCCCGTCGCGCCCGAACCGGCGCCGACCGGCAGCCCGGCCGCGAGCATCGCGCGGATCGGCGGCGCGCGCGTGGCCGCCGCCGCCCCATGGCGCGCGATGAACGCTTCGCCCTGGAACGCCATGCGCGGCTGCACGGTGATGCCGCCGCCGAGCGCCGCCACGCGCGCGATATTGGCATCCGAAATCGTCTCGCAGCGGTCGAAGCACCAGCGCAGCCCGTCGAACGGCGTGTCGCGATCGATCGCTTCGAATACGTCGAGGAAGCGGCCGATCGATTCGTCGTAGGTCGCATGCAGCCGGAACGGCCAGCGGTGACGCACCAGCAGCCGGACGATGGCCGCCAGCTCCGCGTCGACCGACGCGGGCAGGTCGACGCGCGGTTCGAGAAAATTCCCGAGATCGACGGCCGAGCACAGCAGCCGCTCGCCCGCGCCGCTCATGCGCAGGAATGCGTCGCCGCGGCCGGGCGCCGTCAGCGCGATCCATGTCGCGAAGTCGTCGAGCTCGCGGCCCGCGTGCCGCGCGCCCAGCGCATACGCGATGCGCGTCGTCAATTCGCCGCGCCGCGCGAGCGTCGCGACCGCCGCATAGTCGTCCGGATACGCGAGACCGTCGCCGCCGGCGTCGATCGCGCTCGTCACGCCGACGCGGTTCAGCGCGCGCATGAACTGCCGCATCGAGTTGACGCGATCGTCCGCATCGAGCATGGGCGCGCGGGCGAGCGCCGCGCCGAGCACCGCCGGGTCCGGGCGCGCGAGCAGCAGCCCGGTCGGCCGCCCATGGCGGTCGCGCCGCAACTCGCCGCCGGGCGGATCGGGCGTGTCGCGCCCGTAGCCGAGCGCGCGCAGCGCGGCCGCATTCAGCCACGCGCTGTCGGCCAGATGCTGGATGAACACCGGCGTGTCGGGTGCGATCGCGTTGAGCTCGGCCGCCGTCGGGCCGCGCTTTTCCGCGAACTGCAGCGCGGTCCAGCCGCCCGCCACGCGCGCCCAGTGCGGCGCGGGCGTGCGGCGGACCTGCCGGCCGAGCAGCTCGAGCGCGTCGGCGAGCGACGGTACGCCGTCCCAGCGCACCTCGAGGTTGAAGTTCATGCCGCCGCGGATCGCCTGCAGGTGCGCGTCGATCAGGCCCGGAATCACGGTACGGCCGTTCAGATCGATTCGGGTCGTGTCGTCGTGCGCATGGCGCAGCACGTTGCGATCGTCGCCGGTCGCGACGATGGTCCCGTCCTTCACGGCGAGCGCGCGAACGAACGAGCGCTGTTCGTCCTGGGTCGCGATCTTGCCGTTGAACACGACGAGGTCCGCCGAACGCGCGGGTTCCGTCGCTCTAAGCACCGTCGGGTCTCCCGTGCGCGCCCACGCGCGACGCCGCACGACACGCGCGGCTTCCCGCGGCGCGCGCGTCGGTACGCATGCTGCGATCGCGCGGCCGCACTGCCGTACCGGATTCGCGCATCGTCATGCCGCCTGCTGCGCCGCGTCGGCGGCATCGCGTCGTGCATGCGTCAGGCACGGCGCGGGCGGCGCATCCGGACGGACGAAGTTCTGCACGCGCAGCAAGCGGCGCACGTCGTGGGCGCGCGAATGCGGATCGAAGTGCCGCGCGACTCCGGCGACGAGCGCCGACGCCTGTGCGGTGTGGCCGCGCTCGATCAGGTGATCGGCGAGATCGAGCGAACCGCGCAGCGCCCACATCGCGGCGCCCTGCGCGTTCGCGGTCTGGATCGCCATCTGCAGATGACGATGTCCGTCCGCCTCGTACGCGACGGCGAGATCCGCGCCGACGGTGCGCGCCTGCTCGAGCATCGAGACGCCTCGCACGCGCAGCAGTTCGGGGACGAACAGGTGCTCGCCGTGCGCGCGGCAGCGCGCGAGCGTCGCATCGAGCCGGGTGCACGCTTCGTCCGCGCGGCCGGTCCGTACGAGGCCCTCCGCGTACGCGACGGTCAACGGCGCGAGCACGCGCCGGAAGCCGCTCGCCTCGACGCGCCGCAGCGCCGGTTCGAGGCGCGCGAGCCCGGCGCCGGGATGGCCGGCCTGGATGTCGAACTGACCGGTCAGGCATTCGGCGTGACTGCGCCAGATGTCGAAACCGTGCGCGTCGGCGGTCGCGCGCAGCGTCGCGAGATAGTCGGAGCTGATGTCGTGATCGCCGTAGCGCAGCGCGATCGGCACGGCGGCCGCGCCGAGCACGATGCACAACGCGAGCGGCGACGGGCCGCGGCGCGCATGCTCGACCGCTTGCGCGGCGACGCGCATCGCGTGCTCCGGCTCGCCTTGCATCCACAGCAGACGGATCAGCATCGTGCGGCCCAGCGTCGCCATGTCGACGCCCAGCGCGGCCTGCGCGCACGGCGATTCGCCCACGTCGGCGAGCTCGGCCGTCGCCGCTTCCAGCCGCTCGCGCGCCTGCTCATGCTCGCCGAAGTAATGCAGCGACGTCGCGACCATCGTGTTCGCCAGCAACCGCTGCGACCGGTCGCCGCGCCGCTCGGCCGCCCGCTCGAAGCGCGTCGCGTAGCGCAGCGATTCGTGAATGTCCGACAGCGTCAGCATCGTGTTCCACAGCCCCACCAGCGCGCGCGCGTCGAACGCATCGTCGCCGACGTGCGCGGCGAGACCGAGCGTGCGGTCCCACATCGCGGCGGCGGCCAGCGCGTCGCCGTCCGTATGCAGCAGCGCCGACGCGCAGGCCGCCCGCAGCCGCATCTCGCGCGCGGCGTCGACCGGGTCTGCCGCGCCCGTGTCGAGTTCGTCGAGCACCTCTCTCGCGCGCGCCGTGCATGCGCGCATTCGCGACGGCTCCAGCAGCGCGCGCGCCAGCCGGTCGGGCTCGGGCACGGCTGCGGCCTCGGCGGCGTCTACCGCTTCGTCCATCGGTTCGTCCACGGCCAGCGCGCACGCATCGGCAGGCGGCACGTCGGCGGGCGTCACGGGCGCGACGAGCCGCACGGGCGCGCGCTCGCGCTCATACGCCGCATGGCGCGCGACGATGCGCTCGAACTCGCCTTCGTTGTGCAGCTTTTCGAGCGCGTACGCGCGCGTCGATTCGGTCAGCCGGTAGCGCGCATACGCACCATGAAACTCGACGGTCACCAGCGATTTCGCCACCAGTTCGCCGAGCACCGCGATCATGTCCGCGGCCGACGTGCCGGGCTCGGTGGCGACCGCGTACGCGGCATCGAACGAAAACGGCCCGATGAAGCACCCCATCCGGCGAAACAGCGCGCGCGCGGGCCGATCGAGCAGCACGTAGCTCCAGTCGAACGTCGCGCGCAGCGTCTGATGACGCGGCAGCGCCGAGCGCAGCCCGCCCGTCAGCAGGTTCAGCCGGTCGTCGAGACGCGACGCGACGACCGCGAGCCCGAGCGTCGCCACGCGCGCCGCGGCCAGTTCGATCGCGAGCGGCAGCCCGTCGAGGCGCCGGCAGATGTCGCCGATCAGCCGCACGCCGGCTTCGTCGACCCTGCAATCCGGCGCGGCCGCGCGCACGCGTTCCAGGAACAGCTCGACGGCCGAGCAGCGGACGATTTCGTCGGCGGACGCGTTGCCGTCCGGCACCGCGAGCGGACTCATGCGCAGCACCGCCTCGGCCGAGATGTGCAGCGGCTCGCGGCTCGTCACGAGCACGCGCAGCGAGCCGGCGCACGACGTCAGCGTTTCGACGAGGCTCGCCACCAGGTCGACGATGTGCTCCGCGTTGTCGAGCACGAGCAGGCAGCGCGACGTCGCGAACGCGTCGCCGATGCGGTCGATGGCGGGCACGCCGGGCGTGTCGAGGCCGAGCTCGGCGGCGAGCGCGATCAGCATGTCGTCGCGCGTCGACGCGCGCGCCAGTTCGACGAACAGCACGCGCTCGCGCAAACGGCTGCGCACGCCGTGCGCGACGCGCACGGCCAGACTCGTCTTGCCGATGCCGCCCGCGCCGACGAGCGTGACGACCGGCGTGCGTTCGAGCATGTCGACGATCTGCACGAGTTCGGCGTCGCGCCCGACGAGCGGCGCGAGCAGCGACGACGCGGGCGCATCGGCTACATCGGGCGCATCGGGCGAGACGACGACGGCCGGCGCCGCCGCGACGGCCGGCGCGTCGACCACGGGGACGAGGGCCGGTCCGGACGACGCGCTCGCCACCAGCAGGTAGCCGCGCCCGGGCACCGTCTTGATCAGATCGCGGCTCGCGCCGAGCGCCTTGCGCAGCGTCGCCACATGCACCTGAAGCCGGTTTTCCTCGACGATCAGGCCCGGCCAGACGGCGTCCATGATGTCGTCCTTCGACACGACCGAACCGCTCGCGCGGTGCAGGACTTCGAGAATGTCGAGCGCGCGCGCGCCGATGCGCAGCGACGCGCCGTGCTGGCGAATGTCGCGTTGCTCGAAATCCACAGACAAAGTTCCGATCTGGATCATGGCCGCCTCCGGTTCCCTCGGGATGGCTGCCCGATGAACGCGGCAGTTCACCCGGCAGGAAGTCCGCGTCCGGCGCGCCGTTGCACCGGACGGAAAATGTCGAATTCCGGACCGAGTGTAGACGGATGGCCATCGAAAATCTTGAAGGAAAATGCACTCTGCCCGCGCATTTCGGGCGGGCGCGACCGGCACGATCACTTGCGTGTAAAAGTGGGGCGCTATACTCTGCCGGGCCGCTCGCGCAGGCGTTGAGCCGGGTGGCGCACTCGCCGCGCCCACGCATTGAAAGCAATTTGTCAGGATGGCGAGCGGACGTTTATGCAAATTCATTTTGAACGTTCGCGTGCGCATCTAAACTGGACTCGTCATTTCCTGTTCCGAGTCCCTCGCTGGGGAATTCCATGTCAGACTCCGTCATCGTCGCGCCGGTGGCATCGCCTCCGCGGCGGCCGAAAGACACGCTCGGCTGCGTGTCGAGCCTGCTGGCAAAGGATGTCGAGACGGCATCCGGCGGCCTGAGGCTGCACCGCAAATGCATGCGCGAGGCGCACGTCGAACGCATCGAGATGCCGCCGTGCGACCGCGGCTTCCTGGTCGGCGTGTCGCTGAGCGGCGGCCACCGCCGCACGCTCTATGGGCGCGCCGGCGCGAGCGAGCGCCGGTTCCAGCATCACTCGATCTACATTCGCGATTTCTCGCGCCATTTCCACGCGGATCTGTACGGCCACTTCGATTTCGTGCTGGTCGAGCTGCCGCATGCGTATCTCGAACACGTCGGCCCGGAGCACGGCGGCCAATCGATCGGCGGCCTCACGTGCCGTCCCGACGTACGCGACCCGGTGCTCGGCCATCTCGCGCACGCGGTGGCCGACAGCCTCGACGCAGGCGGCCCGCTGAACGCGCTGTTCATCGAACAGATCGGGCTCGCGATGGGCACGCATCTGCTGCGCCGCTACGGCAACGCGCGCACGCGCGAGCTCGAACGCAAGGGCGTGCTGTCTGCCGCGAAGGTGGCGCGCGCCCAGGAGCTGTTGATGGAAAAGGCGGACCTCGGCGTGTCGATCGAGGAAGTGGCGAACGAATGCGACCTGTCGCGCGGCTATTTCATCCGCGCGTTCTCGCGCACGACCGGCCGCACGCCGCACCAGTGGCTGCTCGAACAGCGCGTGACGCGCGCACGCGAGCTGATCGAGACGTCCGACATGACGCTGGCCGACATCGCGGTCGCGTGCGGTTTCGCCGACCAGAGCCATCTGAACCGCGTGTTCGCGCGGATCGTCGGCCATCCGCCTGGCGCGTGGCGACGCGCGCGGTCGCGCTGAAGCATCTAGGCCTGGCGCTGCTCCCATCGATCAGTCTTCCCGGTAGTTCGCGAATTTGGACGTATGTCCTATGCCGGGATTGAAGCAATTGCACGGGTCCAGGTCCATGTAATGCTGCTTCAACGCGGGTTTGGCGAAGTAGAGATGACCCACGTTGTGCTCTGCCGGGTATTCAGCCCCACGGCTGTCGAGGATCTTCCACATCTTGTGCTCGATCGACATTGGATCGATCCCTTTCCTGACGATGTAGTCCTGATGAAATACATGGCACAAGAAGTGACCGTAGTAGAGCTTGAGGATGAGCGGGCGCTGGATGTCGTCCGGAAGCGTTTCGAACCACGCCTTGCAATTGCGAGGCAACGCGATGTCCAGCGCCAGAATGTTCTCGACCTCTCGCGTGTGGACCGCGCGATACCGGTTGGCTGCGCCGGCGGCTGCGAATCGATGCAAGAACGCCTTGTCGCCTTCGTCGTCGGTACATTCGAAGAAACCACCGTCTCCGTCGGAAAAGAACTTCTCCAGGAACGACCTCGCCTCGGCGGCGCCGGCGGCTGACACCTTCAGAAGCAGGTGGTGCTCATACCGACGGTGATAATCCTTGATACGCGCAGGGAGGTGACTCGGGAAGAGCCTGCTGAGCCCCTGCATGACTCGATCCGACAGGTGTGATGGCAGGAACGGGATTCGATCGAGGAACGCGTCGCACCGGGCTTTGACGGCAAAGAGCTTCGGCAGGAACGCCGTGCCAAGATAGTGAATCATCAGGAACGTATCCTTGCCATACTTCTCGGCGACGGCAAATGCGTCCCGGTGGAGATACTCTCCGGAGATCGGCATGTGCTCGAAGTCGGCCAGGACTCGCCGGCGGATTTCGCTCAGTGCGTCGGTGCTGTTCGTGCCGATATAGAAGACCTTCGCGCCCTTCTCCACCGGGAAGGTATCCAGCCGCAGGGCAAATACCATCACCTTTCCCGCCGAGCCGGACGACTCGTAGAGCCGGGAAGGATCGGCATTGAATCGGGCGGGTGTAGGCTCGTCGATTTCGCGTACGTGCGACACGTATTGGTGATCATGGCCGCCCCCTGCGTCATGACTGACGTCCGCGTCGGTGAAGGCGCCATCGTCCAGTTTCTGGAGGAGTTGCTCCTCGTTGCCCTCCAGTGCAATGCCGAGGTGGTTGACGAGGTGGAGATTTCCGTCCGTATCCACGCGCGCATAGACCGACATTTGCGTGTATGCAGGACCACGTTGCACGAGTGCACCGCCCGAGTTATTGCAGACGCCACCGAATACCGAGGCGCCGATACAACTGGAGCCGATCACGGAGTGCGGTTCTCTTCCCAACGGAAGAAGCAGGTTCTCGAGCTCGTACAAGGTTGCACCAGGCAGACAAACGACCTGCTTTCCACCGTCGACCAGGTAGATTTTGTCGATCCGCGTCATGCTCACAATGACGATATCGCGGTCATAGTCGTTGCCGTCCGGGGTGGAGCCCCCGGTAAGACCCGTATTGGAGGCTTGGGACAGAACGATGACGTTGGCCTCGACGCATGCCTTCAAGACGCGCCACTGCTCGACGAGGGAAGCAGGTCGCACAACCGCGAGAACCTTCCCGGTGCCAAAGCGAAAACCGGTGCGATAGCGGCGGGTGTCGCTGTCGGTCGTCAGCACGTATGGCTTCCCGACGGCGGATTCGAGTTTCGAAAGAAGTTGTGCAGGGTCGGTGCGCTTGCCGAGGGTGGCCGCGGCTGGAAGTTCGAGAGTCGTAGGCACTCAATCGCTCCTGATTCATGAATGGGCCATCCGGTCTTGGTCGGACGGAATTCGTGGAGGCCAACGGGTCAAGCAGCGATCCGATTCAGATGGAAGCGCTGCGTGATGTACCGACCCTTCAGCCCGGCAAGATACAGCCAGCCCTCGTCGAGTCGGTCACGCCTGAATTAGAGGACGTCCCCCAACCGAGGGCAACTGAATCGTTATGATGGACACGCGCTGCTGCTCGATTTCCCAAGGAGAGGGGAAGGTCGAGCTGCGGCGTTCGTCAATGCACTCGACTGACATATCGATCTGTCCCATATTCAGTGTCCGCGTCGCGTCGCGCGGATCGTGCCGCATGCCAATCGCAATGCCGCCTCGGTGGGCGGCGTGTCGGCGAGGCCATCGAGCACCGTGAAATCGTGAATCGTGCCGAGGCAGCGAACCGCGCTGACGCGCACCCCGGCGAGCATCAGCTTGCGGGCGTAGGCTTCGCCGTCGTCACGTGCGACATCGTTTTCGGCCGTGACGATCAGCGCGGGCGGCAGGTCTTCGAGATCCGTGTAACTCGCGTTTAGCGGCATTGCGATTGTTTCGCCGAGGTTGTCCGACGGAAAGCGCGTCCGTGCACGCATGCCCGTGGTCTGTGTGGTCAAGCTCGGACCGCCCGCATATCTCGCTGCCGACGCGTCCGCCGTGCTTGTGGAAAGCGTCGGACACAGCATGATCTGAAGCGCGATACGGGGGCCGCGGCGCGCCTTGACGAGCAGCGCGAGGGTGGCGACGAGATGACCGCCCGTGCCTTCGCCCGCGACGATGAGGGCGCCTCCGTCGAGATTCAATGCACGTGCGTGCGCCTGCAGATGAACGAGCGCGGCGAATGCCTGCTCGTTTTGGGTCTGAAAGCACGCAGCGGGCGCGGACGTGTAATCGACCAGTACGACGGCCGCCTCGGCGTCGGTGGCGATCCTGCGCGCCAGCCGGTTGTCGCTTTGGCCACCCGCGAAACTCGCGCCGTCCGGCAGGAAGAGCACGGCGGGCAGCGGAGTGGGCGCCGCCTGCGGCGGCCGCACGATCCGTATCGTGAAGCCCGGATCCGCAGCACCCGCTGTCAGCGCGATTTCTTCGGCGTGTATCGCGTCCGTCGCATCGCCGTTTGCCCATTCGCGCAAACGCTCTGCCGGAACCCCTGCCTCGGCGGCATGGTCGACGAACGATTGCGTTTCCGCATCGAGAACCGGATACGAGTCCGCGGATCTGATCAGGCCCGATGCGGCGTCTTCGGGCAGACGGGCAGACGTGAAATCGTTCATGGGGCAGTTTCCGATGAGTGAGCTTGCTTGTCGATCCGGCGCCGTTGGCCGTCGACAGAACAAATTTTCATCGGATTCCCGCACGAGCCACAGTTAAGCGTTGCTAAGAGCCGTTAAGCCCATGTCCAGCAAGGCGTTCAGGCTACCGACGCGCGCTTCGAGCGGATTTGCCGTCGCTTCAGGTCCGCACACCGCGCGTTGCCGCGGCCTCCTGCAAATGCCCCTGCAACCACGACGGCGTGTCCGCCCGTCCCGCTTCGATCAATGCGTTTGCGCTCGCTGCGTCGCCGGCGCGCGCGAACACTTCGAGTTGCATCGGGGTGGCGCCCGCCGGCGTGACAGGTCTGCCTTCGTGAATGGCCTCGAAGCCTTCGCCCCATTTGTCCCAATACGCGAGACCGCGCCGGCGCGTGCGCTCGCGAAGCCGCGCGGTCCATTCGCGCGCGAGCGCCACTTCGCCTTCCCATGTCGCGACGGCGATCGAGCCGATCGCGAGCCCATAACAGACGGTCAGATCGTGATCGATCGCGAGCGCCTCCGTCGCGCAGTCGCGCGCGAGCGCCATCGCCGCGTCGGTCTCGCCCTGCAGCCACAGAATGCGCATCAGAATGGAAATCGCCGCGATATGCGCGTCGACCTGCGCGTGATTCGCGTGCGTCGCGCGCACCGGATCCTTGTCGCGCGCCATCACCGCTTCGATCAACGCGCGCGCGATAGCGTGGTCCCCGAGGAAGTGATGCGACAGCGCGCACATCCGGTCGGCGGTTTGCGTCGTCGAAAAATCGCCCGTCCGTGCGGCGGCAGCGCGAAACGCACGCGCATGTTCGAGGCTTTCCGTGTACGCGCCCGCGAGCGTGCGATGCGCCCACACGCCCCACAGCATGCGCAATGCGAGCCGGTCGTCGCCGAGGCGCTGCGCGGCGGCCTGTGCGGCGTCGAACGCGTTCGCCATCGCCGCCGTCGGCCCACGCGTGTGCCACAGCGCGTGACCGTACGCGGCGAGCAGCTCGATATGCTGCGCCTTGCCCGCCAGATCCGAGTTTTCCGCCGCGGCGATCGCGCGCTCGGCCATCCGGAGGAACTCGTGAGGGAGCGAAAGATGAAACCACAGCGGCGCCGTCGCGATCAGCAGGTCTATCGCGAGCTGCGGTTCGCGATCCTGCGCGGCCGCCCAATCGAACGCGGCTCGCACGTCGTCGATTCGCTGGCTGTGAATCGCAAGCCACTGGCGCGGCGCCTTGCCTTCCCACGCCGCCACGGGGTCGGCAAAGATCGCGCAACAGTACAGTGCATGGCGGCGGCGCGCGTCGTCGAGTTCGTCCGCCTCTTCAAGTCGCATATATGCGTAATGGCGCGTCGTGTCGAGCAGTCGATACGGATGGTCCGGATCGTCGATCGCGCAGGCGATCAGCGACTTGGCGATCAGGCCGGTGACGGCGTCGAAGGCGGCGAGTTCATCGACGTCGCCACCGGCCGCGACAGCCGCCGCGGCATCCATGCCGAACGCGGCCCGCATGACCGAGAGGCGGCGCAGCACCTGGCGCTCCTCCGGCCGGAGCAATTCATAGCTCCAGTCGAGCGTCGCGCGCAGCGTCTGCTGGCGCGGAAGCGCCGTGCGGCGGCCCTGCGTGAGCAGCGCGAAACGGTCGTCGAGCCGCGCTGCAATCGAATGCACGTCCATCAGGCCGACGCGCGCCGCCGCAAACTCGATCGCGAGCGGGATGCCGTCGAGCCGTCGGCAAATATCGATCACGGGGGCCAGATTCGCGTCGCTCAACGCAAACCGGTCATTGGCGGCGCGCGCACGGTCTTGAAACAGCGCGATCGCCGGGAACTGCACGGCATCGTGGAGGCTCACGCCTGCGACAGTTTCGGGCGACGGCAACGCGGCGAGGCGATGGACGGATTCGCCTTCCGCGCGCAGCGGCTCGCGGCTCGTGACCAGCAGATGCACGCCCGACGCGCCTTGCAGCAGTTGCTCTGCGAGCACGGCAACGGCATCGATCAGATGCTCGCAGTTGTCCAGCACCAGCAGCACCGGTGACGCCCCGAGCGCCTGGATGAGATCCGGTACCGGATCGCCGCTGGAGACGGCAACGCCGAGCGCCGAGGCGATCGTACTGGCCGCGCTCGCGGCCGCGGAAACCGGCGCGAAATTGACGAACACGGCGCGCATGCCGGTGCGCTGGGCGAAGCGATGCGCGATGGCGACGGCTACCGTCGTCTTGCCCATGCCTCCCGGGCCGGCGATGGTGAGCAAGCGTCGCTCGGGCAAGTGGTCGGTCAGACCTGCGATGACGTCCTCGCGGCCTATCACGCGAGCGAGCGTGACCGGTAGACCGCGTGAACCGCTTTCGGACCCGTTGGAAGGCTGGGCGGCGTGCGTATGGGGCCGTGGTGCGGCAGGGTCCACTGCATCGGCACGGGTAACGGGCGCCGCGAAACGATAGCCGCGTCCGGGTTCGTTGACGATGTAACGCGCGCCGTCCGGTCCGTCACCGAGCACCTTGCGCAACGCCGACAGATGCACGCGCAGCGCGCCTTCCTCGACGACGTTGTCCACCCAGACGCTGTCGCACAGATTGCGCGTCGAGACCAGCGCGCCCGCCTGCTCGACGAGTACGACGAGAATGTCGAGCGCGCGGCTGCCGATTTTCAGCGGCGTCCCGTCCTTGAGCAGGATTCGTTGCGGGAATTGCAGCGTAAAAGGGCCGAACGCGAGGCTGTAAGGAGCGGTCATCGAGAGCGTCGTCGCGCGGGTTGAGGGTCGGCCGTGTCGACCAATACGGTGCGCTGGGCGCGCACACTGACGCAAAAACAGCCAATCATTACTCAAAAGCTCAGTACGCGCCCTTAAAAGATCTTAAAAAAACCGCTTTGTTGCAGCCGACGACGATTGGCACGGATCCGGGCGCCGACTTAGCAACGCTTAACAAGTCGTAACTGGCCCGATGCGCGTCTGCCCGCCAATATGGCTCCATGCAAGCCAATCAATGATCGGAGGTCGATATGGAGCGTCTGAAAGCACTGGAGGTATTCAAGGCAGTGGCGGACCACGGCAGTTTCACGCGGGCAGCGGACGCCACCAATCTTGGCGTACCGTCGGTGAGCCGCGCGGTGCAGGATCTCGAAACGATGCTCGGCGTGCAGCTCTTCAACCGGACCACGCGCCGCGTCGCGTTGACCACGGCGGGCCATGCGGTGCTCGAGCGCGTCACGGGCGTCCTGTCCTCCTATGAAGACCTCGCGCGTACCGGCAGCGACGAAGCCGGCGATTGCGCGGGTAACGTCCGCATCGAGGTGCCGGCAATCTTCGATACCGCGCGCCTCACTTCCGTCCTGGTCCGCTTCATGCGCGCCTGGCCGAAAGTACGGGTCGACGTGCGGCGCGTCGATCACCTGGCCGACACGCTCGGCGATCTTGCAGACCTCGCGATCGTCGTCGGTCGCTCGGCGCCGTCGTCGTGCATCGCGCGATCGCTCGCGGCCGTGCCGCTCGGGCTCTATGCGAGTCCTGCGTGGCTCGAACGGACCAACGATCTCGCTCACCCGCTCGATGTGCCTGCCGAAGCTTGCCTCGCGACGGGCGCACAGCATTCGGTGTGGACGGTCAGCCATGCAGCATCCGGGGACAGTGTGACGCTTGCCGCGCGCGCGGCGCTGCGCACGAATTGCCCTCATGCGCTTCTCGCGGCGGCCGTCGACGGCGAGGGGCTAGCCATCCTGCCCGACCCGCTCGCACGAGCGGCGCTCAATCGCGGCGAACTCGTGCGTGTGCTCGATGCGTGGCAGGTGGCGCCACTGGAAGCCTGCCTCGTTTACCGGTCCAGACGCAATCTCCCCGCGCGGGTGCGCAAATTGACCGAGTATTTGCTCGACGCCTTCGGCGAGCAGCGCGACGAGATCGGCGCAATGGCCGCTGTACCGAACATGGCCCGGATGGCAGCGACGCAGCCGACGCTCACGCCGTGCGCAGCTTGATGAAGATTTTGCTGATACGAATGCAGGGGGAACGACGAAATGATGGTTGATTTTGCTGGATGTCTGCTGGATGTGTCGTCGCGGTATCTCGGACTCGCGATCCAGAACCGGACGGTCGTGGCTTACGTCGACGCCGGACCGGGACACGCAACGCGCCCGAGCGATTCGCATCGTGACGCGTCGTCCTCCAGAATGCCGCAGCATGCGCATGCCGCCACGAAGGTGGCCTCGCCGATGCAGCCGGCCCGTCGAAGAAGCGATGTGACGGCCTTCGCGTGCGATGACGAAGGACGCCGGCTCGTCACCGCACCGGCGTCGCGTCGTAGTTGACCGGCACCCAGTCGTATTGCGCACCCTCGCGGCGCAGGTGGCCAAGCCCCGGAAACGCGATATGCGCGGCACCGACGAGATAGCGTCGATCGGCGACGCGCTTCAGCGTGTCCCGCCGCGTACGGCGGGCGGCGCCGGCATCGCTGTCGTACTGGACCGTCGCGTCGACGTCGCGCAACTGGATCGCCGCCACGTGCACGATATCGCCCCACGCGAGCAGGCCCGCGTTCCCGCTCTCGATCAGATAAGCCGTGTGCCCCGGCGTATGGCCGGGCATCGGCACCGCGCGAATGCCGGGCGCGAGCGTCGCTTCGCCGCGAAACGTCTTGAAGCGGCCGGCCGCGACGTAAGGCGCGACCGCCGCCGCGGCCGCATCGAAGAACGACGCGAGGAACGCCGGCGCCTGCGCCTTGTTGGCGGGATCGAGCCAATACGCGGCCTCGACGGCGTTCACGCGCACGACGGCATTCGGAAACGTCATCGCGCCATTCGACGCAATCCCGCCGACATGGTCCTTGTGCAGGTGCGTGAGCAGCACTTCGTCGATCTGCGCGGGCGCGTAGCCGGCCGCGCGCAGGTCGTCGAGCAGCTTGCCGCAGCAGTCGCCGTACAGCGTGCCGGCGCCCGCATCGACGAGGATTCGCTTCGATCCGGTATCGACCAGGAACGCGTTGATCGATCCCTGCACGGGCGGCTCCAGGAACGCGCGGTCGAGGTCGCGCCGGATCTCGTCCTTCGAGATGTCGCGAAACACCGTGTCGACCGGAAACGGATGGGTGCCGTCGGACAGCGCGATCACCGTGAAATCGCCGATCTTCTGCCGATAGAAGCCGGGAGGCTGCTGGCCCGCGCCAGGGGCTGGCGCTGCGGATTGCGTTTCGGTTTGCGCATTGGCGTGGGCGTCGGGCTGCACGCCGGCCTGCGCAAACGCCGCAGGCACCAACAGGCCCGCGCACCCGGCCACGATCAGCAAACGGGCTGCATGCGCAACGCACGCGTGCCGGAACAGGGTCTTCATGCGATCTCCGCGACGAACCGTGCGCGCGCCCGGTCACGAACGGACCGACCCGTGCAACACGCAATGTCGCCCAGCTTATCGGGCGTCGCGGCGAAAATCCTGCGCAGCGCCTGAATTGTCCTGAAGACGCGGCACGCGCGCGCGGCCGCCGCACCGGCCGGCGCTAGAATGCGAACCGCATGCAACGCGACGTTACGACCCGCACAAGGGCCTGTTCACGCTAATAACGGGCTTGCGAACGTGCCTTTCCGCCCGCAGTGCAAGGAGTAAGGAGCACCGTTTGGCCGTGCCAAACAAGCGACGCACGACGCCGCAATGTGGGCGGAAAGGCGCGTTCCCCTGTTTGAAAAAATGCATTCGTGGGGCTGGCCCCCGGAAGGGCCGATCGCCGCGTCATGCTCCTCGCGAATACGTCGAGTATTCGCTTCGTCGCAATCCTTGCGCTCGGCCCTTCCGGGGGCCAGCGCAAGCCCGTTATTAGCGTGAACAGGCCCTAGCAGGCTGTTGAAAAGCGCCTCGTTCCGACGATCGGGGCACTGTTTAAAAGGGTTTCGTATGCGATTGGCCGCTGAGTTGCTGACGAATCGTGCCGGATGC